>DATCXH010000661.1:0-5740 GCA_036565925.1 Vicinamibacterales bacterium | reverse complement strand
TTGCTTGGCGCTAGGCGTTAGTTGGCCCTGGTGGTGAAATTGGTAGACACGCCATCTTGAGGGGGTGGTGCCGCAAGGCGTCACGGTTCGAGTCCGTGCCAGGGCATTCTTTTCGAGGAGAGGGAGCGAGCGCAACGCGCGAGCGACTTCAAATAGTCCGCTACTGTGGCGTTCCGCCGCAGGGCGGAATGCCACAGTAGCTCAGGGGTAGAGCACTCGATTCGTAATCGAGCGGTCGTCGGTTCAATTCCGACCTGTGGCTCTGGATGTGTTTCTGCGGCGCCTGGCGAGGGCGCCGTTTCCGTTTCTGCGGGTTCTTCCGAGGCGGCGAACGCGATGTTGATTGGATCGTCGACTGGGAGTAGCTTGTAGGCACGCGGGCGTAATTCAGTTGGTAGAATGCCAGCTTCCCAAGCTGGACGTCGTGGGTTCGAGTCCCATCGCCCGCTCCTTCTGGAAGTCGTTTGGTTTTAACAAGTTAGAAGCGCCCGGCGACCAACGGTCCCCGGGCGCTTTTTTCGTGGGGACCGTTGCGGGGACCGTTGACAAGACGCATCCGGCCCAATCGGCGTCGTCAACGCGCGTATCAATCCGCGCGCAATGATTGCACGGGATCAATCAGCGTCGCGCGGCGCGCCGGCAGATACGCGGCACCGATTCCGATCACGACGAGCGTGCAGGTAGCTGCAGAAAGCGAGATTGGGTCGATGGGGCCGACCCCGAACAGCTGTGAAGCGAGAAGGCGTCCCGCAACGAGCGCGCCCGCCAAGCCGATCGCTGCCCCCGCACCTACCACTCGAATGGCATCGCCGAGCACGAGACGTCGCACGTCGCTTGGAGTCGCTCCGAGGGCGACACGCACGCCGATGTCACGGCTCTGCTGCCGCACCGCGGACGCCATCACCCCGTAGAGGCCGATCGCCGAGAGCAGGAGCGCAACGAGACTGAAGACGGTCATCAGCAGCGCGCTGAGTCGCGGCTGGGCCAGAGGCCCCTCAAGGAATTGATCCATGGTCTGCGCGTCAAACAGCACGAGACTCGGGTTGGCATCATGCGTCGCCGCGCGCAGGGCTGGGAGGATTGTGGCCAATCGGGTCGTCGTCCGAACGGCCACCAGGCCATTGAAGAACGGCTCGATCTGATTCCAGTCGAAGTAGATCACGGGACCGGTATTCCGCAGCTCGCGAAAATGGGTGTCGTTCGCGACGCCAATCACCGTCCACGTCGTGTCGTTCCTCCCTCTCACCAGCCGCTTGCCGACCGCGTCCTCGTTCGGCCACAACTGCCGGGCCAGCGTTTCGCTGATCACGGCAACTCGATCGGAGCCTCGGGTGTCTGACGAGCTGAATCCTCGACCGCGACGAATCGCGATCTCGAAGGTGCGGAAGTAATCGGGGCCGACCAACTCGAAGGGAACCCAGGGCCGGCGCGCCCGATCGGATAACTCGTCCTCTGCCCGAGCAATCGGCATGATGAAGAAGGATTGGCCCTTGAACGGCGCTTGCTCGACCGGTGTTGCCGCCACGACGCCCGGTGTCACCGCGAGGCTGGCCACGAGCGCCTGCCCCGCCTCGAAGATCTGCTGCTGCGTTGCGAGAACGCTCCTCGGTCCGGTGAACGCGAGCAATGAAAGATGCTCGGGTGTGTATCCGAGATCGACCGACTGAAGGCGCGCGAGGGTGCGCACGAGGAGCGACGCACCGGTCAGCATCACGACCGCCAGTGCCATCTGCCACGCCACGAGCCAACGGCGCGTGCGACGGCGAGCAGTACCTTCGGTGCCGGATCGCGAGTCACTTCGAAGCGTGCTGTACGAGGTCACGCGCGACGCGATCAGGCTCGGTCCCAGACCGAACGCGAGCATGGCGACAACCGTGATCAACGCGGCGACACCGAGCGGTGCCTGCGCCACGCCGAGTGCGTCAGCACGTGGCAAGCTGACCGGTCCAGCGGCCGAGACGACGCGCAACGTGACGAACGCCATGCCGAGGCCCAGCAGGCCACCGGCGATTCCCAATATGGCGCTCTCGACGCCGAACAATCGCGCGATGTCGCCGGAACTCGCGCCAATCGCGCGGCGAACGGCGATCTCGCGATGCCGACTCATTAGCCGAACGAGCACTAGGTTGCCGACATTGATGCACGCGATGACGAGGAGCAGCGCCACGGCAAGCATGAGCGCAACGAGCGCTGGCCGTGAGCTCCCGAGCACGGTGTCCGTGAAACCCTGCACCGCGACGCCGCTGATTGCGATCGGCTTGTGCGGCGCCTCGAGCACGAAGGGGTTGCTGCGCTGCGCCATGGCGAAGAGCGCGGCGCGCGCCGCGTCGGTCGTGACTCCCGGCGAGAGCCGGGCGATGATGTCCACTTGAGCAGTGAAATCAGGGCCGACCTGCTCCCACGCCTCGGCGCCAGTTGGATACTCGAAGCCTGGGGGCGCCACCCCGACGATGCGCACCGGCTGCTGCGTATATGGATCGATCAGCGTCCGGCCGATCGCATGGGGATCGCCGCCGAATCGTTGGCGCCACGCTGCGTAACTCAACACCATCACAACCGGCGCGCCCGCCTGGCCGTCTTCACGGCGGAACAGTCGGCCTGCGGCCGGCCGCAGGCCGAACACGTCGAAGTAGTTTGGTGAGGCACTCGCCATGTTGAGCTGGACCGGCGATCCTTGGCTCATGAATGGCACCGACTGCGCCCCGAGGTGATATACGCCGGCAACTCCGCGGAAAACCGCGGTATCGCGCGCCATCTCCGCCAGATAGGGATACGGAACGTCGAGGTGCGTTCCGCGGCGGTCGAGCGGGTGCATCACCACGAGCCGATCCTGGGCGATGACGGGCAGGCGATCAATCAGTACCGTCTTGAAGATCGTGGACATCGCCGTCGACATCCCGATGGCGATGGCAAGGATCGCGATCGTTGCTGCAGTGAAGGTGGGCGATCGACGCAGACTGCGCAGCGCCAAGCGAATGTCGCGCCAGAGCGCAGGTATCGTGTCAGCCCATGCTGAGCGTCGTACCCGCGACCGATCGTGGGCCTTGAGATGGCGTTCTATCATGCGGAGATCTCCGAGTCGCTCACGAGCCGCGGCCTCCGCCGCGGTGCGAGGCAGTCCACGCGCCACGTACTCGTCGACAAGCGCGTCAACATGAAAGCGCAACTCCTCCTCGACGTCCCGATCCACGTCGGGCCCGAAGAAGCGTGCGTAGCGCCGCCACGACTTCAGCATTCGGAGTCGCGATGGAGTGAAGGGCGCAAAAACGCGAGTATCGCGGTCATCTCACGTTGCCTGTCACTGCAAGGTGGTGTCACTCCTGCCGGAGAACTGTTGTCGGATCAATCCTCGCCACGCGGAACGCGGGAACGAAAGCAGCGGCCCAAGCGACGGCACACAGAAGTACGAGGGCTCCAAGAAACGCGAGCGGATCGAACGGGCTGACGTCATGGAGCAGCGACGTCGCGAATCTCGACATCACGAGCGACGCACCTACCCCCACGAAAGCGCCCACCGCGACGATACGCATCGCGTCTAATACGACCTGGCGTCGAATGGCATGTGCCGTGGCGCCGAGCGCGAGTCGCACTCCGATCTCGTGCCGCCGGTGACGGACCGCGGTCGCAATCACGGCGTACAGCCCGATCGCCGCAATGAGCAGCGCCACGGAGCCGAACGCCGACAGGAGGAAGGCGCCAAGGCGCGGCACCGCGAGCGGCGTTGCCAGCAATTCGTCCATCGACTGCGCTTGCGATGCGTTGATGTCCGGACCAAGGCCGGCAACCGCTGCCCGAATGTCGGGCAGCACTGCAGCCAATGGTCCGGAGGTACGAATCGCGAGCCAGCCCTGCCACATCGCCTGACGCCAGGGCAGAAAGACCGTGGGCGAGGAAACGTCGAATTCACGATAGTGTAAATCATGCACGACGCCCACGACGGTACGAGCACCGGCGCCGCTCGGGAGTCCGCCGCCTTCGAGTATCCGCAACTGCCGCCCAATCGGATCCTGACCGGGCCACAGCTCGTTCGCTGCGGATTCGCTGACGACGACGACGGCGCCGGAGCCATCTCGGTCATCCGCGGTGAACGCCCTGCCGCGGACGACTCGAACACCGAGCGTCGTGAAGAGTGCTGAGTCACCGACTTCCATGGGAATGGCCACGCCCTGTTCGCCAATGTCGCGTGCGCCCACTGGCACGAAGTGCCAACGCCACACGCTCGCGCCGATCGGCGAGAGCGGCGGCGGGATGATGACTGGCGATGCGGCCATCACGCCATGAATCGCGCGGATGCGTGAGAGCACGTCCTCGCCGAGCGGGAACGCGTGCTGCGCGGAGTCCAGGTAGCGGCTCGCGGGGAAGGACACCGCGACAAAGGACAGGTGCTCGGGGTTGAACCCGAGCTGCGTGGCCGCCAGGCGTGACATGGTCCGCGTCAGCAGACCGGCGCCGACGACGAGGAGAAACGCGAGTGCGATCTGGGCCGACACGAGCACGCGCCGAACCTGCGCGCCTGTTCGGGATTGGCCAGCGATCCGGGCATCGCCGCGCGCGGTGTTCCCACGTCCTGCGTGGCGATGGTGATACCAGGCAGGACTCCGAAAAGGAACAGCGCCACGGCTGTGATGCTCACCGCAGCCGCTCCAGGCGCACCGCTCAAACTCACGAGATCGAGCTGCGGCAGGCGTGTGGGCGCGATCGCTGGCAGCACGTGAACGAGCAATCGCGCACCAATCACTCCACCGACGGCTCCGAGCGTGGCGAGCAGGACGCTTTCGGCAAGGAAGTGAACGAGGATGTCGCCGTTCGCCGCCCCGATGGCGCGGCGGATTGCCGTCTCGTGCGCGCGGGCCGAGGCTCGAAGGAGCAGCAGGTTGCCTAGATTGACGCAGGCGATCAGCACCAAGATCGCTGCGCCTGCGGTCAGGGCGATGAGCACCGGTCGCACGTCGCCGACGATCTCGTTCACGAACGAGCGAGCGCGCACGACGGCGACCGTGGTCGTGTCGGTGCGAATTCGTCTGACGAGGCTGGGCAGTTCTTCACGCGCCGACGTCGCCGTGGCTTCTGGATCGAGGCGCGCAACCAGCGGGCCGGCTGCCATGTTGTTCCCCATCGGCACCCAGTAGTCCACGCCGATGGGGAAATCGAGCCCTGCAGGCGCGATGCCGACGATCTGGTAATTGGGGGGACCATAGGGATTCGTGAGATGACGTCCGACGATCCCGACATCTCCGCCAAACCAGGTGAGCCACGCCTTGTGGCTCAGGACCAGTGGCTGAATGGGAGGATGCACGAGATCGTGCGTGACCGTTGCATCGTCGGCGGTCTCGAGCAGACGGCCTGCGACGGGCCGCGCTCCGAGCACGTCGAAGAAGTTGCCGGACACCATGACGCGGTCGGACAGGACCGGGTGTCTCCCATCGAGAAGCGGGTATGTGTAGACGCCTGCGTGGTAGACGGCGCCGATGTCGCGTATCGTGCGACTGGCGCGCTGAAGCTGCGCAAGCTCGGCGCCTGACCAGAGAGGCACCTCGGCGCCGTCTTTCGATTCGAGCCGGAGCGTGATCACCCGATCCTGGTCGTGGACGGGCAACCGCTCGAGGAGGATGGCACGCACGACCGTGACCATCGTTGCCGCCATTGCGATCGCGACGCTCAGCACGAGCACGGCGCTCACGGCGACGCTCGGTGAGCGTCGGAGTCCGCGTAGCGCGACACGGAAATCGGCTGCCCGCCG
>DATCXH010001151.1:0-4685 GCA_036565925.1 Vicinamibacterales bacterium | reverse complement strand
CGAAGTTCCACGACGCGATCGTAGTAGCCGGCCTTCGGAATCTCCTTCCGCACCAGACGATCGCGCAGGCGCCGCAGCTCGAACCGATACAAGTCGCTGACGAACTCGTGCACGACCTCCGGCCGGGTGAAGGGCGAGGGCTGAATTCCGTGGCGCGACAGCTGCTCGAGTACGTCGGCCCGATAGCGATAGCGGGTCACCGCGGCGTTTGACATGTCGGGTCCATGAGGAACGTGCGCGCCTCGGCGAGCTCGGGTGGCTCGGGTCCACTTCCCTTCCACGACATCACGAGCGACCGATACTGCTTGCACGCGGTCGCGAACGCCTCGATTCGCATCGCGAGTCTTGCCAGACCGAGTGTGATGCGCGGCGTGACGCCGAGGCGCTCCTCGGCTTTCATGTAGGCGCGACGTGCGTCGTCATATCGATGGACCTGCAGCCACAGATCGCCGGCCGCTTCGTGCGCTGTGATCATCGGAAGCGGGGGACGTTGAGCGGTGAGGTTGCGGTCCTCGAGCTGCACCGCATAGTCGATCATCAGTGCCAGTTCGTCCCGCTCGCTTTGCGCGGCGGCCGCCGCGGCTTGAAGAACGAGTGCGGCGATTTGCGGCTGGCCGGACTTTCCGAGCGTCTCCTGCATCGTGGCGATCGATTGCGTCACCGGCCGAAGCGACTCCGGCGATCCACCGACGCGATACGCGTCACGCGCCGCAATCCATCCGCGCAGATACAAGGCGGGCAACACCGCATCGGCGCATCCCGACTTTGCCGCCGCTTGCATGCGCTGTAGAGCGCCGGCGAGATCGAAGAGCGCCGCGCGCTCAGCGGCGGTTTTCATGAGCGCCGTCGCGTCGGGACTGCACTGAGTCCCTTGCGCCAGCGCGAGCAGAAGCAGCGCTGCAGCCATTCCTGCAACGATGGTACAGAAAAACTGCAATCGAGCTCTGGGCTAAGCCTTCGGCCACGCCCTGGGCCAAGCCCTGGGCTGAGCCTTCGGCTACACCGTGGGCCAAGCCTCGGGCTAAGCGCTCCGCTGCGCCCTTCGCCCAGCCTCCGGCCGGGTCACGGGGTGACCTTTCGCCTACGATGGGGCCGTCACTTCGACGGCTCAAAAATTATTTTTGATTCGACTGGGACAGTGCCGAACGTTCCGCGCCTTATGGCATCACGAATCTCGAACAGGTCATCAGACGAAAGCGCCTCGCAACACAGCCCCCGCCAACTGCCTTGCCGACTCTCTGCCGAGTTGCCAAGCGCCACGTAAAGCAAATGCGGAACGATGATCTGGTCTTCCACCCCGAGACCATTCGCACGATAGCTTGACCAACGATAGACGGCGGGATCGGAAACCAGCCCCGCCCTGACTGGGTTGAGTTCGACGTAGCGCATACAAGCGAACCAATACGGTTCACTGTCGATGAACAGCGACTTGAATGGACCTTCGAACAACCCGCCCGTCCTCGAGTAGCGTCGGTTGAAGTACCGGACGTATCTCGATTCGGCCACCTGCATTGCCATGGACACAGCTGTCGCGTGTCGCGGGGTGACCACCAGGTGAAAGTGGTTAGTCATGAGCGCGTACGAATGCACCTCCAACTGATAACGAAGCGCCGCTTCTCGCAAGGCAAATAGGAAGAATGCATAGTCCTTGTCGGCGCGGAAAATGTCGCAGCGGTCGTTGCCTCGGTTCAATACATGCTGCGGTACTCCGGCAATCTGGATGCGGCGTCGGTTTGACATAGCCGCACTTAGTGCATGAAGCGTGACCAGCGACTGCGATCGATTTTTTCTGAGTATTCGGACTGCTCGTGTGGTTGCGGTTGCAGAAAGCGCGAACAAAGAACCGGCCGAAGTTGGCGGTTCCTGCCTTGGGCCAAGCCCTGGGCCCAGCCTTCCGCTGAGCCCTGCGCCTTGCCCTGGGCTCAGCCCTCCACCGAGCCCTACGCCTTGCCCTGGGCTCAGCCCTCCGCTGAGCCCTGCGCCTTGCCCTGGGCTCAGCCCTCCGCCGAGCCCTGCGCCTTGCCCTCGGGTAAGCCGTGGGCCGAGCCCTTGGCTACGCGCAAGGGCTAACGCTCGGGTTTCTTCTTTGGGCCTGGCTTTGCGCCTTTGCTGACGAGGAAATCGATGACCGTTTGATATTTCAACGTCTGCGCCGCATCGAGCGCGGTGCGTCCATCGGCAGCGGCGACGTTGACGTCCACATCGACTTCCATCACCAGCTTCACTGTCTCGAGCATCAGCGCTTCGCGCTGACTGCGTTCGGGCGCGATCCAAGCCCGTCCGCCACCGAGCCCGGTCGCGGCCATGAGCGGAGTGATCGATTCGACGCGATGCTCAGGCGGACCGTCGGGATAGAAGTCCGCGCGCTGCACGAACCGCGGATCCGCGCCGGCCTTCACAAGCGCCCGCATCACCGACGGCTGCGTGAACCGCGCCGCCAGCCAGTACGGCGACGCGCCGATGAACTGCGGCGGGAAGTTGAAGTCGGTCGACGACCGTCGCGTCGGCGTCCAGGTTCGAACAGGGACGTTCGGATCCGCGCCGTGAGCCAGCAGCGCCATCACGGTCTTCTCCTCGCGTCTCATGATGGCCTCGTGCAACGCGGTGAATCCGGCGGCCGCAGCATTCGCATCGGCGCCTTTCTCGAGCAGGAACTCGACAAGGTCGCCAAAGCCGGAGTGCGCCGCCAGGACCAGTGCGCTCACGCCCCACGCATCCGCATCGTTCACGTTGGCTCCGGCCCCGACAAGAAGCCTGGCCGATTCCAGATCGCCAACTCGCGCGGCAAACATCAGTGCCGTATCACGGCCGTGCGGAATGCTGCGGTTGTATTCAAGGCGTCCGTGCGGCGGCACCGCCTGCACGTATCCCCATTCATCCGATCGCGCCTGCACATCCGCGCCGTGCGCGAGGAGCACCTTGACGACATCAGGATGCCGTTGGGCAACAGCCCACATGAGTGCGGTCTGGCCTCGCGGACCACGCGCATTCACATTCGCGCCCTTTGCGAGCAGCTGCTCGACGACGCCTGCACTACCCGACCGCGACGTCACCATCACGGGCGTTTCACCGGCGATGAGCGCGAGATTCGGATTGGCTCCGGCCTGCAGGAGTCTGCCCACCATCACCGCACTGCCGTTCATGCTCGCCGCCCACAGCGCCGTCGCGCCGAGCTCGTTCGCGATATTGACGTGTGCACCGGCCTGAATCAGCAGGGCCGCGCTCTCCTCGTCATCGCGATAGCTCGCCCACATCAACGCAGTGGACCCGTCGGCTTCCGTCGCGTTGACGTCCACACCTTTCTTGAGCAGCGCCGCGAGGCCCTCGCGATCGCCGTATCTGACCACGGAGATGAGATCCGAGCGATCGTCGGCGCGGATCACCGCCTGCTCTGCGGCAAAGCTCAGGCCGACAACGGCCAGGAGCACCACGCGGAACCGTGCACGCGCCATGGCTCTACACGCCAGGCAGCTGATCGATCGGCAGCTTGCCTGTGCTGCCGCCGATCTTGTCGATTGGCACATCGAGCTTATCCATCAATGCGACGAGCAAGTTCGCGAGTGGCGTCTTGTTGTCGTACTTCAGATGCCGCCCGCCTTTGAGACGGCCTGCCCCGCCACCAACGAGCAGGATCGGCAGGTTGTCTCCGGCGTGCCTGTCGCTGTTGGAGATGCCGGAGCCGTAGAGAATCGTCATGTGATCCAGCAGTGACCCATCGCCATCCGGTGTCGCCTTCAGCTTCGCGAGATAGTTCGAGAACAACTGCATGTGATAGCGGTTGATCAGCGACAGACGCGCAATGAGATCTGGCTGGTTGCCATGATGCGAGAGCGGATGGTGGGCTTCGGGGACGCCGATCTGCGGATACGGCCGCGCGCTCTGCTCCTTGCCGATCATGAACGAGATCACGCGCGTGAGGTCCGACTGCAGTGCGAGCCGCTGCAGGTCAAGCATCAAAGCGAGGTGATCTTCGAACACAGGCGGGACGCCCTGCGGTTCCGCGAGCGTGGGGAGTTCGACGTTGCGCTGCTCCTCCGCTCGTTGAATGCGCCGCTCGACGTCACGCACCGAATCCGCATACTCATTGACCTTGTGTTGATCCTGCGGTCCGAGCTCGCTCCTGAGTCGCGCGAGCTTGTCGGTGACCGAATCGAGAATGCTCTTCTGCTGACGCATGCGAGCCTGGCGAACTTTTGCGTCGGTACTTCCCGTATCGCCGAACAGCTTTTCGAACACCGCCCGCGGGTTGTATTCCATCGGCAGTGGCTGCGTCGCGCTCCGCCAGCAGAGCGTGTGCGTGTAGACGCAACTGAGGTTGCCCGTGCAGGCGCCGGCATTGTTCGGCGGATCCATCGCCAGTTCGAGCGAAGCGACCTGCGTCGTCGTCGAGAAGTGCTTCGCGAGGAGCTGATCCATCGATACGTCGGCGATGATCTCCACCTCGGTTCTCCCGCCGCGTGTGGTGCCGGTCAGAAACGATCCCGATGCGCCGGCGTGGATGTAGTTCCAGTTCGCCTTCAAACCTGACAGCGCCAGCACCTGATTTCGGTAGGGGGCAAGCGGCTCCAGAATCGGTGAGAACTCGAACGCTGTGCCGTCGCCTTTCGGCGTCCAGTACTCCATCGCCATCCCGTTCGGGACGTAGAAGGTCTGAAAGCGATGGGCCGGCGCCGCGGCCGCGCGTG
>DATCXH010001125.1:0-2276 GCA_036565925.1 Vicinamibacterales bacterium | reverse complement strand
ACGGCCGTCGGTGATTGTGCGCGAGGATCGCATGAGAGATCGCCGGCGTCGGCGTATAGCCCTCGTCGCTGTCGATCATCACCTCGACGTCGTTTGCGGAGAGGACCTCGAGGGCGGTTTGATATGCCGGCTCTGAGAGCGCGTGCGTATCCCTGCCGAGAAATAACGGCCCATGGATCTCGTGCGCGCTGCGATAGTTGCAGATCGCCTGGGTTATGGCGAGCACATGGGCTTCGGTGAACGTGCCGCGCAGCGACGATCCGCGATGGCCGCTCGTCCCGAAACGGACGCGCTCTGTGGCGTTTTCGATATCCGGTGTGCGCGTGTAATAGGCGTCGCGCAGCAGGTTCAGGTCCACGATCAGAGAATCAGGGGCAGGTTGACCAGCTCGCGGATCGATCGCCATAAGAATCACGGCCTCGTACGGATTGAGGAATCGCGCTGCTCGAGCGAACGCACGAGGAGTGCCATCGAACGTGGTTGGACGAGGTAGCTCGTCGACGTGACGCGCGGCGCACCCTCCCATGGGATGAAGTCATCGGGTGACGGTAACGCGGTATCGATGACTCGCCGCCAGCCCCGCTCGCCGGGCTGCGGCGACGGCGGCACCTCGAACGTCAGCGGGTCCCAATAGGCATTCAACATGCCGTGGATCAGATAGCGCGCCTGCACGCTGGCGAACGTGAAGGCCAGCGAGTGCGAGTGCTCGCCCCAATCGGGCTGATTCAGCTTGACCCCGTGCCACTCGATGTGGGCGCGGTCGAGGAGTTCGTTCAGCGTCAGCGGCCGATCCATGGTGACGATGTCGCGACTCTGCCGGAAGGCCATGAGCAGCTTCACGAAGCGATGAATGTCGGCGTGCCGCTCCAGAAGCGTCCAATCGAACCAGCTGATCTCGTTGTCCTGGCAATACGCGTTATTGTTGCCACGCTGCGTTCGGCGCACCTCGTCACCCATCGTCAGCATCGGCGTGCCGGCTGCCAGCAGGTTCAGCACCATGAAGTTCTTCACCTGTCGATTGCGCAGCGCCTCGATGTCGGCGTTATCGGTGGGACCTTCGGAACCGCAGTTCCAGCAGTTGTTGTCATTGGCCCCGTCGGTGTTGTCGTGCCCATTTGCCTCGTTGTGCTTGTCGTTGTACGAGACGAGGTCGTTGAGCGTGAAGCCGTCGTGGCACGTGATGAAGTTGATGCTGTGCTCAGCCTCGCGCTCCTTGTGGCCGTAGATGTCGGGACTGCCGAGTAGTCGGGTGGCGAGTCCTGACACCGTATGGGCTTCGCCCTTGATGAAGCGACGGATATCGTCACGGGCGCGGCCGTTCCACTCCTGCCACGCATCGCCCACGAAGCTCCCGACCTGATAGAGCCCGGCCGCATCCCAGGCTTCGGCGATGAGCTTCGTCCCGGCGAGCAGCGGATCCGACTCGATGTCCCAGAGCACCGGCGGATTCGGCAATGGATGCCCGCTTTCATCGCGAGAGAGGATCGACGCGAGGTCGAATCGGAAGCCGTCCACGTGCATCTGCGTGACCCAGTAGCGGAGACTGTCCTGAATCAGACGACGCACGATGGGTTGATTGGCGTTCAAGGTATTCCCGCAGCCGGTGTAGTCGGCATAACGCGACTTGTCGGGCTCAAGAATGTAGTAGTAGTCGTTGGCGAGTCCGCGGTAGCAAAGGGTTGGACCGTCGGCGCCGCCTTCCGTCGTGTGGTTGTAGACGACGTCGAGGATCACTTCGATGCCCGCGCGATGCAGCGCCTTGACCATGTCGCGGAACTCATCGAGGACGGCGAGCGGTCCCGGTCGCGAGCTGTAGGCGTGATGCGGCGCAAAGAATGAGATCGGCTGGTAGCCCCAGTAGTTCACACGAGTCGGCGCATCGTAGGGATCGAACTGAAAGACCGGCAACAGCTCGACGGCGGTGACGCCCAAATCCTTGAGATAGGGAATTTTTTCGATCAAGCCAGCGTACGTCCCGCGTGTGTGCGCCGCGACGCCTGAACTCGGATGTTGCGTGAAGCCACGCACGTGAAGCTCGTAGATGACCGTCTCGACGTACGGGCGTCTGAGCGGTGTATCGCCTTCCCAGTCGTAGCGGCTCGGATCGGCGACGACGCTCTTCATCGACGTGGCGGTGGTGTCACCCGGCCGCCTGGCTGCCTCGCGGTCGTAGGTGGGCGGCACCAACACGGCGAGACCGTACGGGTCGAGCAGCGCCTTCTCCCGATCGAATCGCTGTCCGCGCTCGGGCGCGAACGGGCCATCGGCGCGGTAGG
>DATCXH010001185.1:0-4421 GCA_036565925.1 Vicinamibacterales bacterium | reverse complement strand
ATTGAGGCGCTCGGTCCGACATTCATCAAGCTCGGCCAGTTATTGTCCTCGCGGGCCGAGTTGCTCTCTCCACAATACGCCGAGGCGCTGGCTCGACTGCAGGATGCCGTCGAGCCGTTCTCGTACGCGGAAGTCGTGGAGACCGTCGAGCGCGAGCTACGCGTCCGGCTGTCGAAGGCGTTCGTCGCCTTCGAGGAGGCGCCGATTGCCGCGGCGTCACTCGGGCAGGTGCATCGGGCCGTGTTGCGCAGCGGGCGCGATGTTGCGGTCAAAATCCAGCGTCCACAGGTGCGCGAACGAGTTCTGCAGGATCTCGACACGCTCGATGATCTGGCTGTCGTGATCGAGCGGTTCAGCAGCGTCGCGCGCAGCCTCGATATCCCGCGCGTGCTCGATGAGTTCCGGCGCACCATGCTACGCGAGCTCGATTATCAGCAGGAAGCCCGCAACATGGTGTCGCTCTCGCACCAGTTGCGCGACTTCGAGCGCATCATCGTGCCGCTGCCCGTTGACGACTACACCTCGTCGCGCGTATTGACGATGGATTACATCCCCGGCACGAAGATCACGAAAGTCGGTCCGGTGGAATGGACGGAGATCGATGGTGGTGGTCTGGCCAGCGACCTCTTTCGCGCCTACCTTCATCAGATTCTGGTCGACGGGCTGTTTCACGCCGATCCACATCCCGGCAACGTACTGCTCACACCCGATCGCCGACTGGCGTTGGTGGACCTCGGGATGGTGGGGCGGTTGTCCGTGAATGTGCAGGAACAGTTGTTCCGTCTGATGCTTGCGATTGCGGATGGGCGCGGTGATGAAGCGGCCGCAGTGGTCATTTCACTCGGCGAGCGACTCGAAGACTTTGAAGACGCGCCGATGCGCCGCATGGTCGGCGAGCTCGTGACCAGCTATCACGACCGTTCGGCCAAAGAGCTGAACGTCGGACGGGCGATGCTCGACATGGCTCGCAGTGCGAGTCAGTTCGGCCTGCGCATGCCAGCGGAACTCCCGCTGCTCGGCAAGACGCTCCTCAACCTGCATGAGATCGGCCGCGTGCTCGATTCGGACTTCGACGTCAACGGCTCGATGCGGACCCACGCGACCAGCCTGATGCGTCGTCGCATGGTGAAGGGGACAACGCCGACGCATCTGTTGTCGTCGGCGCTCGAGGTACGCGACTTCGTCGAGCGGTTACCGGAGCGCGCGAATCGGGTCCTCGATGCGCTCGCCGCCAACGACCTGCGTCTGAAAATCGAGGTCATCGATCACGGATCGATCCTTGATGGCTTTCAGAAGGTCGCCAATCGCATCGCACTCGGCCTGGTCCTGGCGGCATTAATAGTTGGCGCAGCGATGTTGATGCGCGTGCAGACGACGTTCACCGTCTTCGGCTATCCAGGCCTTGCGATGCTGCTGTTTCTCGCCGCTGCCGCGGGCGGATTCTGGATGGCATGGACCATCCTCGCCGGTGATGCCAAACGCATCAAAGGCGGCAGAATGCGATGACCGGCTCGTCCCCAGGTCTCGCCGCGAAGTAATCTGTTCTCGATGACCGAAGCAGAGGCTCCCGCGGTGGTGTTCGACGGCGTGTCGATCGCCTTCAACGATCACCCGGTTCTCGACAACATCAGCTTCAGCGTCCCGAAGGGGCGCATGACGATCATCCTTGGTGCGAGCGGTTCAGGGAAGTCAGTGGCCCTCAAGCTGATTCTGGGGTTGTTCAGACCTGATCGCGGCAAGATTCTCGTCAATGGACACCGTATCGAGCGGATGAGCGAACAGGACTTGCTACAGATACGCGCCGACGTCGGCATGCTCTTCCAGGAGACGGCGCTGTTCGATTCGTTGTCAGTGGCGGAGAACGTCGGGTATCGCTTGTCTGAAGAGATGCGCCTGCCAGAGGACGAGGTCGATGCCCGTGTGCTGGAAACGCTCGGATTCGTCGGCCTCGCCGAATACGGCGAGCGTCATACGACTGAACTCTCGGGCGGTCAGCGTCGCCGCGTGGCGATGGCGCGGGCGATGGCGGCGCGCCCAAGCGTGCTGCTTCTCGACGATCCGACGACTGGTCTTGATCCCATCACCGCAACGAGTGTGGACGATGAGATTGTGAAGCTGCGGGATCTGCAGGAGGTGACGTCAATCGTCGTGACACATCAGATTCGTGACGCGGTGTACGTCGCCACCCACCAGGCGGTGCAGCGAGACAAAAAGATCACCATCGAGGAGACGCTCGATAGCGGCGAGCGGGTTCAGTTCCTCGTGCTGCGCGATGGCCGTATTCACTTCGAGGGGACGCAGGAAGAGCTGCTGGCCAATCCTGACGCCTACCTGAAGGAATTCCTCTATATGACGTTGCCGCCCTGGTAACGCCTGCGTCGGCGTGAAGAATTGTCTGTAACCGAAGTGCCCTACTTCGTGGGCCGTTGAATTAGCTCGATCCGGTTGCCCGCGGGATCGACGGCGATGCCGATGACGATGCCGGTGTTCTGATACGGGCGCGGGTCGCCGGTCATAGTGCCGCCGGCAGCCTTGATTGCCGCGACGGTCGCATTCATGTCGGTGACGTTGAAGATCACGTGCGCGATCGGATCCTTCACCGCATCCGAGTCGCGGTGCATGATGACCACCGGCGGCGTGCGATTCGCCTTGGCCGCGTCCACGGTGGCGCCAAAGTTGACGAAGACTTCCGGTCCACCGGGTACCGGCAGACGATTGATCTCCTGCATGTCGAACGCCGCCTTATAGAATTTCGCCAGCGCCTCGGTGTCAGCCGCCGCAACGCGCACGGAATTCAGGGTGACTTCGGCAAATGCCACACCGCTCACCAGCAACGCGAGCCCGGTCGCCACTGCACAAATCGACATCTTCTTCATCACACGCTCCACCGGCACATAATACGCCGCATGTCTCGACGCATTGTGAATGTGCTGTTGGCGTTGTGCGGGTGCCTGCTGGCCGCGGTGCTCGCCACGCTCTCGCTGGCGGCGCGGCAGACGGCGCCCCCAGCGGCGAAGACCCATTGGGACGCGTACAAGAAGAAGCCGACGGTTCCTTCGCCGGATCAGCACCTGACCGATCCAGCGATCGTCGGCGCGATCGACTTGCACGCGCATCACGATCCCGACAGCTATCCGAGGTCGGCCGACGCGTTTGAGATCGCAAAGCTCGCGAAGGAGCGCGGTCTGCGCGGGATCGTGCTCAAGAATCATTGGACCGAGACCGCCGGCCTTGCCTACCTCGTTCGCAAATACGCGACGCCGGGCTACGAAGTGTTCGGCGCGGTCACGCTCGATACCGCGGTCGGCGGTGTCAACCCGCAAGCCGTCCGCTACATGATCGATGTCGCTGGCAGCTACGGTCGCATCGTGTGGATGCCGACGCACGACTCCGAGCACGAGGTCCGCTACAACAAGGAAACGCGACCGTTCGTCCGCGTCTCCCAGGGAGGGCGGCTCCTGCCGGAAGTGCACGAAGTGATCGGCCTCGTTGCGCAGCACGATCTGACGCTGGCCACAGGACATGTCACGCCAGAGGAGACGCTGCAGATCCTGAAGGCGGCCAAGGCCGCCGGGGTGAAGCGGCTCATCGTGACGCATCCGCTGCTCGATCCGCAGTTCACGTGGATGTCGCTCGCGCAGCTCAAAGAGGCGGCGGATCTCGGCGCCTTCATTGAGCTCACTGGCGGAGCGGTCACCAACGAGGGAGAGCCGAAGCGCCGCGCACTGGCCGCGTTGAAGGCGATCGGCGCGAGCCACTTCATCGTCGGCAGCGACGCGGGCCTCGCCGGACGACCCAATCACACCGACACGCTGGCGGCCGCCGCGAAGTCACTGCGGGCGGCGGGTGTTTCTGACACGGATTTGAATCTGATGTTCAAAGAGAATCCGGCGTATCTGGTCAAACTTAGATAAGGTCGATGGGTTCAGGGTGTTCCGAGGGTTCCGAAGGTTGTCGCTCAATGGGTGTTATCGACCATGCGCAAACATCTGACGCTCGTTGCTTTCGTCGCGTTCTGCCTGGCGCCTCTGTCTGCGGCCGCTCCGACCGCGCGTCCCGAGGACGTCGGACTCTCGACCGACCGTTTGAAGCGCATCGGAGAATTGATGCAGCGGCACATCGCTGCGAAGACGTTTACCGGCGCCGTCACGCTCGTCGCGCGCAACGGTCGCATCGCGCACTTCGAGACGCACGGGCTGATGGACCTCGAGACCAACAAACCGATGCAGAAGGACGCCATCTTCCGCATCATGTCGATGACCAAGCCTGTGGTCGGTGTCGCCGTGATGATGATGGTGGAGGACGGCAAGGTCAGGCTGACCGATCCCGTCTCGAAGTTCATCCCTGACCTGCAGGGACTCTCCGCCGTCGTGCTGAACGCCGACGGGCGCATCGCACCGGCGCCGTCCGGCGCGGTTACG
>DATCXH010001119.1:0-5148 GCA_036565925.1 Vicinamibacterales bacterium | reverse complement strand
ACATGTGCGAGTACCCGAACAAGCCGGCCGCCGAATAGCCGTACAGCTTCTCTGCCATCCAGGCGTTCGGATTCGAGTTGTCGCAGAGCGACCACAACTGCTCTTTGCAGAAGTAGCAACGGCCGCACGAGATGGTGAACGGCACGACCACGCGATCGCCAACCTTCAACCGATGATTCTCGGGTCCGACCTCGACGACCTCGCCCATGAACTCGTGCCCGAGCACATCTCCCTTCTGCATCGTCGGAATGAATCCGTCGTAGATGTGAAGATCAGATCCGCAAATCGCGGTGGACGTTATTCGGACGATCGCGTCGCGCGGATTGAGGAGCTGTGGATCCGGGACGGTCTCGGTGCGGACGTCTTCTTTGCCGTAGAAGCAGACGGCCTTCATATGATCGGTTCCCCGGTACCAGTGCGCGGAATCTCTCCGGCTTCGAACACCCACTTCAGACGCCGGAGATCCTCGCGGACCGTCTGCGACGGCTCGCGTCCGAAGATGCGGGCGAGGAACGCACCGGCACGGCCGGCGGGCGGCTCGTACTGCAAGTGCACGGAGATCTCCGTCGCTTGCCCGCCGCGCACCGGCTTGAAGTTCACGGCTCCTGCGGTGACGACGTCGGAGTCCGGAAGCGAACGCCAGCCGATCACTTTGCCATCAACCTCGTTGATGATCTCGGCGTCCCACTCGACGCCCAGGTCAGCTGGTCCACGCGCGACCCAGTGTGAGCGGCCGTTCCCGAGATCAGTAACCTGCTCCAGGTGCGTGAAGACGCGCGGCAGGTTCTCGAGCTGGCGCCAGAAGGCGTACACATCCGACACCGGCCTTTCGACTCGGACCGCTTCACGGACGTGGATGCCACGCGTGCCAGCGAGCGCGCTGCGGGTGTCGCCATTCTCGAAAGGCCATTTCCCTGCAAGGGTTCTGTAGGCGAAGGGTGTCGCAGCGGCAGCCGCAAGCGCGACTCCAGGAACACTGCGACGGCTGAATCCGTACGCCAGGACCGCTGTAGCGGCGGCGAGACTGGCCCAGCGCTCGATTTCGCGAATGTCGGTCAACGGGTGTTCAACGTCGGAGCGAGACAGTTCCATCGTGGCCATGGAGAACCTCGTGAATAGGAAGCGAACGCACAGATCGCCTCTCGCGTGACGAAGCACGCGACGTACCACGCGCAAACGGGGCGCTTCGCGTGGCGCACCGCATGCTTGAGCGTGTGTTGTGCCTTCAGGTTCCACATCGACGGTCATCCACTCGCCACGTGTGGGTTGCTCCGGATGGAACTACAAATCGTGGCGCGGCCGGTTCTACCCATGCGATCTGCCGGTCGCGCGTTGGCTGGACTATTACGCAGCGCGATTCGATACCGTGGAGATCAACAACTCGTTCTACCGACTCCCGGACCGATCGACATTCACCAGTTGGCGCACTCAGGTTCCGCCGGCGTTTCTCTTCGCCGTAAAGGCCAGCCGTTTCCTGACGCACATGAAACGACTGCTCGATCCCGAGGATCCGCTCGAGCGACTGTTCACGAGCGTCTCTGGTTTGGGGCGACTGCTTGGTCCCGTCCTCTACCAACTTCCGCCCACGCTCGCGATCGACCTGCGACGTCTCGATCGGTTTTTGCGCGCGCTGCCACGAACCTCGAGCGGTACGCGCCTGCACGTCGTCGAGTTCAGGCACCCATCCTGGTACGTTGCCGAGACCTTCGACCTCCTGACCCGACGGCGGGTTGCGCTGTGCCTGCACGACAAGCACGGATCCGCCATCTACGAACCGATGGTGGGACCTTGTGTGTACGTCCGCTTTCACGGCGCCAGCGGTCACTACCATGGCAGCTACACGGACCGTCAGCTCGACCGTTGGGCCCACGTGCTCGCCGAGCAGACGCAGGAAGGTCGCCGCGTGTTTGCGTACTTCAACAACGATCCTGACGCCGTGGCCACAGCCAACGCGCTGACATTGCGCGACATGCTTCGCAGGTTCCTCTGACGCGTGCGGCTCCGGACGAACAGTATGTCGGCTCGGGTTACCCATTGTTCCGTCGGATGGCACATCCGGTGCATCCATTGGTCCGATCGCCCGACCAAGCGAGGACGGCCCTGCCAAGTGGGTAGCCAAGCACACCTCATCAGGCGGCCCGTTGCCAATCTATGGAGTCAACTTCCGATCCGGTCTCGGCCCGTCACCTTGCGCGCGTCGTCGAGTCGTCCGACGATGCCATTGTCAGCAAAGACCTGAACGGCATCATCACCTCATGGAATCGCGCCGCCGAACGGATGTTCGGCTATTCAGCCGAGGAGGCCGTCGGACAATCCATCCGCATGATCATCCCGGCGGACCGCCAGTCCGAGGAAGACATGGTCCTCACGAGCATTCGCTCGGGCCAGGCGGTCACGAACCTCGAGACGATTCGCTGCCGCAACGACGGCACACTCGTTCCGATCTCGCTCACCGTCTCGCCTATTCATGACGACACCGGCCGGGTCATCGGCGCATCCAGCATTGCGCGCGATCAAACCGAGCTGGCTCGTGCCGCGGTCATCAGCAATCGGTTGGCCGCGATCGTCGAGTCGTCCGACGATGCCATCATCAGCAAAGACCTGAACGGCACCATCATGTCGTGGAACGAGACAGCGGAACGCATGTTCGGGTATACCGCCGACGAGGCGATCGGCCGATCGATTCGCATGCTCATCCCCCAGGAGCTTCAGAGCGAAGAGGACGTGGTGCTCGCCAAGATCCGCGCTGGAGACAAAATCGATCACTACGAGACCGTTCGACAGCGCAAGGACGGCACCCGGATCAATATCTCGTTGACGGTGTCACCGATTCGCAATCGGAGGGGCGAGATCATCGGCGCATCGAAGATTGCACGCGACATCACCGAGCGAACGCGACTCAGGGCAGCGGCGAACGAACATGCCGCGAACACTGAACAACTCAACGAGGTGGGCGTCATGGTCGCCTCGACGCTCGACCGCGAGACGATCGTACAGAAGGTGACAGACATCGCCCGCGACCTGACCCACGCCGAATTCGGGGCGTTCTTCTACAACGTCAGCGACCCGGACACTGGCGACGCTTACATGCTGTACACGCTGTCAGGGGCACCGCGCGAGGCGTTCGCGAGCTTTCCCCATCCGCGTGCCACCGAGTTGTTCGGGCCGACGTTTCGCGGTGAGGGCCCGGTACGAATCGCCGATGTCAAGCAGGACCCTCGTTACGCGCAGAACCCACCTTACTACGGCGTGCCATCGGGCCACCTGCCGGTCCGGAGCTATCTTGCGATTCCCGTCAAAGGGCTTGGCGGCAATGTCATCGGTGGATTGTTCTTCAGCCACTCGCAGGTCGGCATCTTCACCGAACAACACGAGCGGCTCGCCGTCGGTGTTGCGGCCTGGGCCTCGGTCGCTCTCGAAAATGCGCGGTTGTACTCCGAGACCGCGGCTGCCAACCGCATGAAAGACGAGTTCCTGGCGGTGCTCTCGCACGAGTTGCGCACGCCGTTGAATGCGATCGTGGGGTACTCCCGACTGCTGCGTGGCGGGATGCTGCCGCCCGATAAAGCATCGCGCGGGCTCGAGACGTTGGAGCGCAACGCGCTATGGCTGACACAGATCGTCGAAGATGTCCTCGACGTCTCGCGCATCGTCTCAGGGAAGATTCGTCTCGACGTGCAGCCAGTGGAGTTGCCGGTCATCGTTGACAACGCTGTCGCGACCATCCAACCGGCGGCCGATGCCAAGAGCATACGCGTGCAGACGATCATCGACCCGCGCGTCGGTCCGGTCTCTGGTGATCCGAGCCGTCTGCAACAAGTGGTCTGGAATCTGGTCTCGAACGCAGTCAAATTCACGCCGAAAAATGGACGCATTCAGGTGCGGCTCGAACGCGTGAATTCGCACATCGAGATCGCGGTCAGCGACACGGGTATCGGCATTCGGCCCGACTTCATTCCGTATGTCTTCGAACGTTTCCGTCAGGCGGATTCCGGATCCACGCGCAAGACCGGAGGGCTCGGCCTCGGCCTCGCCATCGTTCGCCACATCGTTGAGATGCACGGGGGAACTGTCGAAGCCTCGAGCGATGGAGAGGACAAAGGCGCCA
The DNA here is from genome assembly GCA_036565925.1 of Vicinamibacterales bacterium. Lineage (GTDB taxonomy): Bacteria > Acidobacteriota > Vicinamibacteria > Vicinamibacterales > UBA2999 > Gp6-AA40. Next base: position 1,040 of record DATCXH010001119.1, on the reverse strand, counting down.
CATTTCGAGTGCGGCTGCCATTGATGATCGTGCATCCCGCTCAAGTCCCGGCCCCGCGAGCGCATCCGCGGACCGAACGGCGTGAGGCGATGACCCGTCTCGGCGATCTCCACGGTATCCGCGTCATGGCCATCGATGACGACGAGGACGCGCTGCACCTGTTGCGCGTCGTTCTCGAAACGGCCGGCGCCGACGTCACTATTCTGGGATCGCCACTCGCGGCACTGCAACGGATCGCCGAGGTCAAACCGCACGTCCTCGTCGTCGATCTGGGAATGCCGGAAATCGACGGGTTCGAGGTGATTCGGCGCGTGCGAGCCTCGGTCGATCCGGCGATCCGCAATGTGCCCGCTGCAGCGCTGACCGCCTTCGCGCGTTCGGAGGATCGCACCAAGGCGCTGCAGAGCGGTTTTCAGATGCATCTGGCCAAGCCGGTCGATCCCGGTGAGCTGGTCGCATCCATCGCGACGCTGGCGAAGCGGGTCAGCTCCGAATTCTAGTCAGTCCGGAGTACTGGACCGACCGATTGCGACGTGTGAGGTGCGTGTGAGGCACGGTTCGACGAGCGCATGCTACACTTAGCAATTCGTCGGGGCGTGGCTCAGTCTGGTAGAGCACTCGGTTCGGGACCGAGGGGTCGCTGGTTCGAATCCAGTCGCCCCGACCATGAAAATTTCTTGGGGGCACTCTGAGCGTAGTCGAAGGGTCGCCTCCGACATATTCGACATAGAAAATGGCCTTCAATCGACACTGCGTCGCTTGCGGGCCATTGCCGTTTCGCCATGCCAATCTACGAATACGCTTGCCGCAGCTGCGGTCACGAGTTCGAGCAGCTGATTCGCACGGGAGACACGGCGGCCTGCCCTTCCTGCAAGGGACAGGACCTTGAACGCCTGCTGTCGCAGGTCACTATGAGCTCGGAGAGCACGCGTAAGCTGCATTTCGACAGGGCTCGCGCGAAGGCAAAACTGGTTCAGCGCGACAAGGACGTCGCGCAGGCCGAGTACGAAAAGAAGCACCGCGAGGAGGGTCATTAGGCA
>DATCXH010001023.1:0-4241 GCA_036565925.1 Vicinamibacterales bacterium | reverse complement strand
TCGAACGGGCCAATGCCGCTGTAGACGATGCCGGCGGTACCCGCCACACCTCCGGAGTAACTCACCCGGCCGTTCTCGAGCTCCTGATCGACACGCGCGTCGAACTTGGGCTGACTGGTCCCGCTGTTCTGGTACGCGGTCCCGAATGTACCCGAACTGTCTGCCGGATACTGCGCCCCGCCCACCGTCGCCTGCGGATCGCGCGGATCGGTAATCACCGGAATCCGTCCAGTCGGGCGAGGAAACGCATCGGAGTTGAAATAGCCCGCGCTGAGCCGGTATGACCAGCGCTCATTCGCGATACGAGAGGTGCTCACATTGGCGCCGTAGAGCGCCCCGGCCCCGCGACCGACCGTCGAGCCCACATCGCGATCGAACCACCCGGCACTCAGCGTGACATTCGTGACTTCCGGCGTCTCACGCGGAGACTTGGTGATGATGTTGACGACGCCGGTCAGCGCGTTGGCGCCCCACACGGCCGACGCCGGACCTCGCACCACCTCGATCTGCTTGATGTCGTTTGGGTTGGTTGGAAGGAAGTCCCACAGAATCATGCCGAAGAAATCGAGATAGACCGATCTCCCGTCGACGAGAGCGAGTTGTGATGTGGCGACGGTTCCCGTCGACTGACGGCTGGTCAGGTTCACATCGCGCGCCGACATCTGGATGACGTTCAGACCAGGGACTGATCGCAGCACATCCGCATAGTTGTTGGCCGGCAGCACCTGGAGAGCTGTCCCGGGCACAACGGTTATGGTTGCGGGCGCGTCGAGCAAACGCGACTCCACCCGCGACGCTGTCACCACCACGGCCTCCTCGAAACCCGCTACGACGAGCTGGATGGGCGGAATCTCGGCCTGGCCGTCACCGACACTCACGGTGGCGGCAGCGGACCTGAATCCCGGAACGTCGACAGCCAGGCGATAGGAGCCCGGGGCGAGATTGGTAAAGCTGTAGGCGCCGCTCGCATCGCTCACACCGACTCGACGAAAGTCCGTCGTCGTCAGCGTGACAACCGCACCCGAGAGACGGGCGCCCGATTCGTCCACGACCGTGCCCACGATGCTCGAGGTTTGGGCTTCGGCCGCACGCGAGACGCCAACAACGCTGCCAATCACGACGACCAACGAGAGGACCCGAAGAAATTGGCTCATTGGTACGCCCTCGTTCAGAAACTCATCACAGGAGCGAGACGGTCGATGCACCGCATATTTACCGGATCAACGTCGGGGGCGGCAAGAATGAACGCGGAACGCACTCACAACGCGAATATCCTGGATAACGAGGCAATGATCGTAGGAAGCCCCGTTCGGCGAAGCTCTTGGATTACCGCGACCTTGGGCCCGCAATAGTGAACGTCGCTACTGACCGGCCTTACGTTTTGGCGAGCCGCGGAATCAATCGGACTGCGTTGTCGCGATCGATCGCCTTCAGATCGCTCTTGTTCAAGAGCGTCATCTCGCTCAGTGCCTTGACGTAGTCCGTCGCCGAACCGCCGGGCGGGAAATCGGTGCCGAACAGAATCTGTGACGACTTCACGAGCTCGAGCAGCGAGGCCACCGCACCGCGGTTCGATGCCCCGGCGAGGTCGTAGTAGAACTTCCGGATCTCTGAGATGAAACCGTTCGGCAACCGATCCTTCGCGTTGGCTGACGCGCCCTCGATGCGCGCCGCGAGGAACGGCGCGCTGCCACCGGCATGCGACCAGATGAAGCGGATGTCGGGGAACTTCACAGCGTCGCCGCTAAAGGCCACGCCCATGATTGCGCGCGTCGTGTCGGTGCCGTATTCGATGCTCCCCGGCGCAACGCCCGGCGCATAGTCCAGATTGCGGCAGCAGTTGGCCGCGGTCGGATGGACGTGAACGATCGCCTTGCGACGATTGAGCTCCTCCATCACCGGCCGGAACGACGGATGGCCCAGCCACTTGTCACCGTAACTGGTGAAGACGCCGACGCCGTCGACCTTCAGCGTGTCGTAAGCGTAGGCGATCTCCGCGAGCGTAGCATCGACGTCCGGCATCGGCATCGCGGCGAAGACGCCGAAGCGCGTCGGGTGATCGTGCACGAGCGTCGCGCCGTATTCGTTGCAAGCGCGCGCGAGCTGACGCGTCATCGGTGCGTCGCCAAACCACAGGCCCGGATTGGTGATCGACACGAGCGACAGCGCCACGCCGCCGCGATCCATGTCGGCGATCGACTTCTCAGGCGTCCAGGTGGTGTTGGCCGGCTGCAGGAGCGGGCGACCTTTGACTGCCGTCACCCACGCAGGCGGCGCGAAATGATGGTGGACGTCGATGCGATGCGGCTTTGCGGCCGATGTCTGTGCGCGTCCCTCGAGACGACTTCCGTAGAGGAACAACCCCGACGCCAGCCCGGCCAGTACAGTTCGACGATCGATGTCAGTCACACGACCACCTTTCGTATTGCTTACTTGGGCGCGAAGCGTTTGCGTCTGGCGAGTATTTCCTCGATCTGATACAGGCGACCCTGGATCTCTCCATTGCCCGGGTCGAGCTCGAGCGCCTGCTTGAGCGTGGCGACCGCGGCTTCATCGTCGCGGCCGGATTGGGCGATGGCTTTCGTCACCAGCGTGTTCACCGACTTGGGAAAGAACTCCAGGTTCAGTTCGGCGAGGGGGATTGCCACCTCGGGACGTGCGTTGGCGAGGCGGCGAGCGACGCTCAGCAGCGTCTCCTCGCCGAAGTCGTACGCGCTGCGCCCGTAGTACCGGCTCCGGAGATCGCGATACTGTTTCACCGCCGCGTCGGCGCCTTCCCGTACGCCAGTGACCAGCAGGATGTCGGTGAGCGGGCGCGGAATCGTCACGCCGCGATGGCACGTTGCGCAGGTGACTGACGCTGCTTCACGATCTGTCTTGCCCGTCGCGGCCTGCACGGTGGCGTTCAGCGACGCGGTCATCGCGATCATCCCGCGACCGACCTCGAGGATCGGCTTGCCCGCTGCAGTGAGCTTGGGCTCGGCGCCGCGCCCTGCATGACAGTAATCGCAGGTCACGCCCAGGGCCGCTGCAACGGCCTGCATGTCGGGCAATGGCGGCCTGGCCGCCGGCGCGGTCTGCGCGAAGGCATTCACCGACAGGCCGAACAGCAGCGTGGTCACGATCAGGTGTCGCGTCATGGCGGCTATTCTCACATGCCGAGTCACGCGCCGCTTCAGTCGATCCAGCAGAAGTACGGCACTCGTCGCGCTCGATGCCTCTGCGCCGATAGCGCCCGCCGACACCGCGTTTTCCAGGCTCCGCCGAACATTGGTGCCAGCACTCCAGCAGGATGCAAGGCGCGCCACGCGCTGGTCATCGTCATCCAGTACGGCACGATGAGGCTGTCGGACACGTCCAGCATCTCACCCACGTGATCGGGGATCTCCGTCCAATGCAGCGAAGGATGTTTGTGATGAACGGAGTGGAACCCCTGATTGTGGCTGAGCACGGCCAGCACGTTTGCCACGTTGTTCAGCGCTTCGAAGCGCCCGCCTGACACACGCTGGTGCGTCAACCATGCAAAATACCCGGTATTGACGTGGCAGATACACGCTGGCACCAGGAACACCAACAGCCAGCCCCATCGGTCGATCAGGCCATATCGGCCGGCGACGCCGAGGCCCACGCCCACGCAGAAGCACGCTGAGAGATCGATCACGAACCGGCGCCGCATCCGCCGCCACCTGCGCGGAGCGTGAAGACAGAAGAGCGCGCGCCACGTCAAGTACGTGGTGTACGCCCCGAATCGTACCCAGTACCAGAGCATCCTCGGTCCACGCTCGTACCCGATCGTCGACGTGGGATCTCCCGTATCGTTGCCATAGCGGTGGTGCAGGAACACGTGGGTATACAGCATGTTCGCGCAGGTGGCGCCGGCGGGCAGCGCGAGGAGGAGTTCGAGGACACGATTCGCGGCCGCGCTCTTGAAGAGCCTTCGATGCGCGTGCATGTGGAGGACGCCCACCGAGATGGAGAAGTTGGCCAAAACCAGGACCGGCCAGAGCGCCCACCTCCACAGCGGCGGCTGCGGGGCGCCCGGCGCAAGCAAAATGAGCCAGACCGCGTAATACACGACGACATGGAGCAACGGGAACACATTCGCTCCATGGGCCAATAGCAGATGGCGCTCGCCCAGCTCCTCGAACCGACCCAAGATTCCGCGCGTTTTCATCGCCGCTCGCTCGCCCAAAGATGGTCGCGGAGGAACAAGCATAGGATCTTCGCCAGCACGTCGCCGC
>DATCXH010001117.1:0-4752 GCA_036565925.1 Vicinamibacterales bacterium | reverse complement strand
AGGCTCGAGCAACTGCGCGGCCAGATCAGCCAGTGTCCAGCCGATGTGCGTCATGACTTCGCCCATGCCACACCGCGACTCACGCGACGGACAGCGTTGTAGAACGACGTAGCCGCATCAACGCCCTTTGGTGTGACGCGGACCATGCGTTTCGGCCTGCCTCCGCGCTCGGGCGTCGGGTCACCCATCCAGGTTTTGATGAGCCCCTTGCCTTCCAATCGATCGAGCGTCGTATAGAGCGCGCCGATGGAGCACGGGGTGCCGGTAGCGTCCTCGATTTCCTGCCGGATCGCGGCACCATAGGCCTCATCGCCGAGACGAGCGGCGGCAGTCAACATCAGGTACTCGAATTCACCCAGCAGCATTACTCACACATGGTGATACTAATCGACGTCTAAGTCAACAACCTCCGTCTCGCTAACGTGTCCCCTCCCAGCGCTTCACGTGCAGACACAGTAGCTGCGGCGGGCCGCGCGACGCGCGGCCAGGATCGAGACGAGTGCGCGATCACAAATGCCAAACGGGACAATCGGGCACTTGTGATCGCGTGCTCGCCTCGATCTCAGAGCCGGCCATCGGCCGGCACCCGCCACAGCTCTCTGCGCCTCCGCGTCTCCGTGTCTCCGCGTGAGATCTGCAGGTGAAGTACAGTCGCGTGCTGGAGACATGATGACGGGCTATCGATTCGTTGAACACATCGACGACCGGCTACGCGGTGATTTGATGGAGCTGTATCGCCACGAGTGGTGGACGAATCAGCGGCGTGACGAGGATGTCTCACGCATGCTGCAGCACACGGATCTTGTGGTCGGCATCTGCATCGATCCTGGCGGACAGCTGGTCGGGTTCACGAGAGTGCTGACCGATCAGGTGTTCAAGGCGGTGATCTTCGACGTGATCGTCGCTCGAGAGCATCGCGGCGCTGGACTCGGCAAACGGCTCCTCGACTACGTGCTCGATCACCCGATGGTCGCTGGCGTGCGTCACATCGAGCTGTATTGCAAACCCGAGATGATTCCCTTCTACAGGAAATGGGGCTTTGTCGTGCCTGGTGACGATGTCAACTTCTTGCGGATCGAGGGCCGCGGCTAGGCGGCGTGATTCCTGATTCGTCGGCGGTTCACAACATCAACCACACAACCCCCACCAGCATCCCGGGAAGAAGGAGCGTGAACCAACCGAGGCCGAAGACCGGCCACGCGAGAACTCGACTCACCGGGTCGATCGCTCGAATCGTACGCCGCGCGCGGCTTGCCTGTTGAGCGTGAATCCCGAGACTGCGCCTCGTTGGTCGCGGGAGAACCGGACGACGCCCAAGTACTCGCCCACGAACGCGTCCTTGGATACGGGAGAGAGCGTCGACGTTTGCAAGACGAGACTCGAATCACGCATCGCCACCGTGTAGGTGACGTCCAGCTCCTCGCTCCTGTAGTCGCCCGTCAAGGATGCGAGATCTGCCTTCGACACATCAAAGGTGACCGACGGCAGCTCCATCAGCCGCTGCCCTCCCCCATCCACGATGTGCCAGGCACGAGGCCGTCCGTCTTCGGTCGCCGAGAACTCGAGCGTCGCACCTGGAAGCGTGAACCGGTTGTTGCTGATCGGCGTCAGCAGCAGGTGATAGTTGTCGCCGTAGTAGTCCCACACACCGAACCGGCCATCGCGCACCGACATCGCGACGATGTGGTTTTCATCCGGTCCGAGACGATAGAGACCGCTCTTGCTGGCCAGTTCGTTCGCCGATAATGTCACAGGATCTGCTGATGGTGCGGCGGTGGTGCTCTGAGACGCGCCAGCCCTCGGAGCCGGGCGTGGCTCGAGCACATCGTTCAGAAAGACGTCGGCCACACCGTTGCTCAGGTCGTCGGGATTCACGGTAGCCAGGCCGCCCATGACCACCGAATCCATGTTGCACAACACGGCGACCGCGGCCTTGTGATCGGGAAAGATGAGCACCTCTGTCGCGATGCCGACGTCGCCTCCAGACGTGCGCAGCGTCCGCGCGCCGCGATCGGTACCAAGACCGAACCCCATCCCGCTCTGCGTGGCCTGACCGCTCGTCAACACAGTGGCTGTCTGCATGTTCGCGACAAGCGTTGGCGTCCCAACACCGGCCTCAGCAAAGTTGTTCGCCCACAGGAGGAGGTCGCGCACGCTCGACATCATTCCGGCGTTGCCGCCATAGCCTGAACTCTCTGGCACGAGATGCCATCCGCCGGCTCGAGGCGAATAGCCCGACGCGTGCTCTGGCGCAGCTCTGACAGGATCGCCGTTGAAGTAGGCGCTCGTCATGCCGAGAGGCTTGAAGATGTTGGCATCGGCAAAGGCGCCGAGCGTCTGACCGCTCGCCCGCTGCAGGATGTGGCCGAGCAGAAGATAGCCGCCGTTGTTGTATTGGTATTCGGCGCCGGGTGTGAAGTTCAATCCGCGCTGGCGGGCCAGAATCTTGAGAAACGCCTCGTTCGAGTTGCCGTTGTGCGGCGCCCAACCCTGCAACACAAACGCGTCACGGACCCCGCTCGTGTGCGTGAGCAAGTGCCGGATGGTGACCTTCTGCTCGCGGGCAGACCAGTCAGGAAGGTATTTCGACACATCGTCATCGAGCGACAGCACACCGCGTTCGGCGGCAAGCAGGACGCTCATTGCGGTGAACGCCTTCGTGATCGACGCGAGGTGAAAGACGGTCGACGATGTGATGGGAACGCGGCGCTCGAGACTCGCCGCGCCGTAGCCCCCTTCGAAGATCACCGCACCATTACGGCTGACTCCGACGCCACATCCCGGTGAGTCAGACCGATTCCACGTCGCGAATAGCGGATCGACCCTGGGATCGGTGGATGGCGCGCGAGACGAGGCACACGACGCGATGAGGAGGCAGGCCACAACCAGCGAGATCGCCAACGACGAATGCTGGGTCATGGCCTCACTCATCGAGATGTAGCGTCAGAGCCGCGCGGTGGATGACGATGTTCCCCCTGGTACGTGCTGGTCGATCCAGCCTTTGATCACCTCGAACACCTGACGTCGGTTGTTCTCGAACATCGCGAAGTGACTGTTGCCATGAATACCGCGCTCTTTGAGATCGATCACTTCAGCGCGGGCACCCGACTGCAGTAATGCATCGAGAATCGGCTTGCCCGGCCGGCCGCCGCGCTCAGACAGCAGATACATGATCGGCATGCCCTTGAGATTCGGCAGTGGCGTCCCCGCGGTGCCACCCGGACCCACGAGCGGCGCAGTCGCGCCTTCGAATGAGACAAGTGCCTTGACCAGGTTTGGCTTTTCGTTCGCGACCAGCCATCCGAAGGGACCGCCAGCCGAGTGGGTCATCAGAACGCACGGGCCGACGCGATCAATGAGCTCACCACCACTCAGCTTCCAGAGCGATTGCGCCAGCTGCGCGTCGCGCGGAGCCGAGTTCGCCGCGGCAACGAGCTGATCGACGAGCGGATCACCGATGTCGCCGCTGCTGCCGGGCCACTGCTTGTTCGGCGTTCTCGCGGAAGTGACCGTGTCGCGCGTCAACAGATCGTAGGTGACGAGCGGGCCGATCTCGCCGAGCGCATCCGGATGATACGGCGAGCGGCCGTGGCCCGGACGATCGACGAGATACACCTTGTAGCCGGCCTGAATGAAATGATGGGCCCAGCCCGACATACCGCCGAGGCCCATGTAGTGCACCATCTGACCGCCGCCGCCGTGCACAAGGACCACCGGCAGAGGATGGCGCTGCTGCGCGGGCTCGAAGTACTGCACGAACATCTGCCCGACGTGAATCGTGCCGTAGGGCATCTTCTTCTTGTTGCTCGTGCCGACCCAGAAGATGCCGGTGTCGGCGAGCTTGAGTTCGAGTGAGTCGGCCGACCCCCGGCGCGGCGCCGGTGATTGCGTGTTGCTGCCGGTCACGTTCTTCCCGATCCAGTCGATGATCGGCTGCAGTACCTGGCGGCTGTTCTTCTCGACCATCATCATGTGGCCGTTGCCTTTGATGCCGAGATTTCCCAGCCGCAGTTCCTCGGCCTGCACGCCTGCCTGTTTCAGAAAGGCCACGCCGCCGGGATTCCCTGGTGATGCAAACGACGAGTCTGCGGTCACGAAGACCACTCGCGTGTTCCGCAGATTCGGCAATCGTCGAGCGGGCTCCGACTGCAGGAAGTAGCCGGCGATACCGGGTTCGGGGTTCGCTACCCAATGCGTCTTGATCTCGGCGGGATCAGTGACCGCCGGTTCGTAAGTCACCGGAATGCTCGACATGCCCCAGCGGTTGCCGCCAGCGAATCCCGATCCGGCGCCTTCGATGATCACGGTCGCCTTCACCAGGTTCGGTCGCGCTTCGGCGACCAGCAGCCCGAATGGACCGCCTGCCGAGTGGGTCATGATGATCGCGGGACCGATCTTGTCGAGCAGATCGGCACCGGCCTGACGCCAGGCCGCGTGCTGCACGTTGAACGCTGGCGCTGGCTGCACGACGTTCGCCGCGACAGGCGTGCCGCCTCGTGCCGGATTTGCTGGCGCTCCCGGCGCTCCGCCCGGCCCTCCACCCCGTCGTCCTCCACCAGCACCGGGTGGCGGCGCCTGCTGCACGTAGCTGCCGCCTTGTCCCGCCACGAGCTGATCGAGATCGGGCGATCCGACATTGCCGACGCCGGGCCACTGGTTGTGATTCTTCTGATATTCGTTCGGCGTTTGCGCAGGGTTCGCGCCCGGCGGTGTGAATCGTCCGGCGATGTTCTCGAGTGTGGCGGCTTGCAC
>DATCXH010000942.1:0-2172 GCA_036565925.1 Vicinamibacterales bacterium | reverse complement strand
CAGGCGGAAGAGATCGCCGAGCGGTGCCTGCACGGTGTGCGATGTGAGCACCGTGCCGCCAGGCGCTTCGACGAGTTGTGCCACTGCTCGTATCTGATCGCCCGAGCGCAGCAGCGTGCCGATCACCACGCGATCAACGTTCGCGTCGGTGGCGAGCGCTTTCAGGTCGGGAACCTCACGCGCAAAGCGGGACGCGACCGCGCTCGAACGGACGATCAACGATCCCGTGCCGGACAGCGACGTAGTGATCGCGTCGGGAAGACTGAAGGCGAGGAAGTCGGTCTCAGGGTCGGGCCTGAGCACCCGGAACGGCAAGACGAGGATGCGTGTGAGCGCATGTGCCTGCGACGTGTTGGCCTCGGCATCGAGACCTCCGGCCCAGCGAAGCTCTTCGGACATGACCTCCGCAGACGGCAAGCGGTCAGACGGTAGCTTGGCGAGTGACTGTCGGATGACACGATCGATTGCAGCGACCGTTGAGGAGCCACTGAGTGCAGGCGGTTGCTCGTAAACCGTGGCATGAATGACATCCGCAATGGTCCGGCCGTCGAACGCCGGCCGGCCGGCGAGCATCTCGAACAGGATGGCGCCTGCTGCAAAGAGATCGCTGCGCGCGTCGATGGTTTCGCCGCGGATCGCCTCCGGGGCCATGTAGCGCGGCGTGCCCATGATCGTTCCGGTGCGCGTGATGTCGGTCGCCGGTGACAGCGCGCTGTCGAGCTCTGGCCGTGCCAGACCGAAATCGAGCAGCTTCACACCGTGCGGCGTGCGGAATACGTTCGACGGCTTGAGATCGCGATGCACGATGCCACGCGCATGCAGGGCGCCGAGCGCCGACAGAATCTCGAGCCCCACCGATACCGCTTCAGCGACGTTCAACGCCCCGCGCTGCAACTGATCGGAGAGCGGCTCCCCCTCGAGCAGTTCCATCGCGATGAAGAGTCCCGACCGGTCTTCACCGATTTCGTAGATCTGACAGATGTTCGGGTGATTGACGCTGGCTGCCGCGCGCGCTTCACGCCAGAGACGCTTGCGCGCAGCCTCGTCGCCGGACAGTGCAGGCAACGTCTTGAGAGCGACCGTACGCTCGAGGCGTTCGTCGCGAGCTTCGTAGACGATGCCCATGCCACCCTGGCCCAGTTTGCGGGTGACGGTGTAGTGGCCGAGACGCATCGGCCCGGAGACCGCGTCCGCAGACTTCGTCGGTTCTGGTGAGGGTGTGGTCCCGGTCAGCCAGTCGTATAACGAGCGCAGCGGCCCGCGCCCGGTCTTGTCGCCCGATTCGCTCACCGAGATTCGATCTTACTCTCCACACCCGGCGACCCCAACGTAGTTGACCGAGGCGGTCGCGATGGGCGGAAATAGCGCTAAATGTCACTCGCACCCGGGACGCGGCTGGCCTCGTATGAGATTGTCGCGCTGCTCGGCTCGGGCGGGATGGGCGAGGTCTACCGTGCCCGCGACGTTCGATTGCGTCGTGATGTCGCACTCAAGATCATCGCCCGGTCGAATAACGAGGACGCGCACCGTCGTGTGCTGAGCGAGGCACGCGCCGCGGCCGCGGTGAGTCATCCCAACATCTGCCAGATCTTCGAGGTGGGTGAGGAGCAGGGCACGCTGTTCATCACCATGGAATTGCTGACCGGCGAGACACTTGCCGATCGGATCCTGCGCGGACCCCTGGCCGTCAGCCAGGCGATTCCTCTGGCCGTTGAAGCATTGACTGCGCTTCAGGTCATCCACCAGCAGGGCCTGATTCATCGCGACCTCAAGCCAGGCAACATCTTTCTGACACCACACGGCGTCAAGATTCTCGATTTCGGATTGGCGAAGCCGGTGTCAGTCGCAGTGGATTCGTCACTGACGCAAACCGCGACGCGCGTCACGCAGGCTGGCGCCATGATGGGTACTCCGCGCTATATGTCGCCGGAGCAGATTCAGGGGCGCACGCTCGATGCACGCAGCGACCTCTTTGCGATGGGTGCGACGCTGTACGAAATGCTCGCCGGCACTCCGGCATTTGCCGGCAACACGAATGTCGAGGTGCTTCATGCCACCCTGCACGAAGCTCCGGCGGCATTGGGGGGCTCCCGCACCATCGAGTCGGTGAACCGGATTCTTCAGCGCCTGCTCGCGAAGAATCCGCACGACCGGCCAGCATCGGCATCGGCA
>DATCXH010001018.1:0-2923 GCA_036565925.1 Vicinamibacterales bacterium | reverse complement strand
CGACGTAGACAAACTGCGCCACCTGTGACTCGCGCACGATCAACTGTGCGCCGTTCTTGATCGCCTTGTCCTCATCGGGGAATCGCCACGACAGCGTATCGCGCGAATCGTCGGTCCACTCGATGATCTCGAGGAGCTCCCCTTTGATGAAGTCCATTATTCCCATTGGTCGCGTCGCTCCCTTTCAATGCTCAATGCTCAATGCTCAATGCCCAATGGCCAATGACCAATGCAGATCGGGACGCAAATGCTATCGCGGGGGTTCCAGCGTGGCAGCGACGCAGGAGAAATTGGCCGATTCATTCGTGCTGCCCGTGCCGTTCCACTTCGCTACCTGGCCGAATGGACAGAGCGGCCGTGTGCGGTCGATGGAACCGTTCGTCACATGCCACGCCTCGATGCGCTTCGGTGCGGCGCCCGTTTTGATCCATTCTTCCATGGCGCCGACGCGATCGAAATTGTCGGTGCCCGGACCACCCTGGCAGTGATTCATGCCGGGCACCATGTAGAGCTGAATCGACGTGCCCACACCCGCGCCGCCCTGCGTCGCGACGACCTTGTTGAAGAAATCGATCGTGTTGTACGGCGTGACCTGCGGATCCGACCAGCCGTGATACAGCAGAAGCTTCCCGCCGCGCGCGAAGTAGGTCCGCAGATTCGGATCGGTCGAACCCAGTGCATCGTCGGAATCCGCGGCCAGCGCGAGATCGAGATCGGTGGCCGCATTGAACTTCAGCGGATCCCAATTGCGATCTTTCGTGATCACGTACTTGTAGGCGTCGGCGGCGTACATGATCGGCTCGGCGCTGCCGATCACGTTCCAACCCAGCTCCGACCCACGCGCGAGACCGGGTAGGACGGTGGCCCGCGTAGACGGATTCGCGGCACCCGCGTACATCTTCCGCGCCGACTCGACCTGCGCCGGCGTGAGGCACGCGTTATCCTCTGCGCCCGAGCACGACAGGACTTTCGGATCGAACGTGCAGGCGCCGGGATTCTCGATCACGTTGTCGGCGACACCGTCTCGTGCGTCGCACGCAGCGATCGCGGCGCGATGGATCGTGGGGTACTTCGCTGGCGGAATCACACTCGCCGGCGTGGCGTTCACCGCCCGATTGATCGCCATGCGCCCGGCGTGGAGATGAATCCAGTTGACCGCCGGAGCGCCGGCAATGATGCCGTCGAAGTCGGTTGGATATCGCACGGCTTCGGCAATGCCCTGCCGTCCGCCCTGCGAGCAGCCATTCCAGATTGAGAGCGTCGGACGCGTGCCGTAGAAGGCGTCGATGAGGGCCTTCGCCTTGACCGTCATCTCGTGCACCGATCGATACGCGAAGTCGGTGACCTTCTCAGGATGACCGAGCGCAAACTGGCCACTGTTGCCGACGTGCCCGGTGTCGGTGCTGACGGTCGCGTAGCCCGCATTCACCGCGCCAGCGAGCGCCGCGTACGAGATGGTGCCGGCCCATCCTCCGTTACCGACGGCCTGGAACTTTCCGTTCCATTTCGCCGGCAGCCACACTTCGATCTTGATGTCTGAATCGCTCGAGGGCGTCAACGTGGCGGCGACACGACAGAAGGCCGGCAGCGACGCATACACGCGTGACACCTGCGGCGGTGCCCCGCCCTGCCGCGCAGCGAGGTTTGGCGGTGTGAACGCGCCTGGCGCAACATCCTGCGCGATTGTGATCTTGGTGTTATCGAGCGTCAGCCGCGCGAGTGATTCGCATGTCGCTGCGTGTGACGCACCGGGAAGACAGAGACCCACGACCAGGACGCCCAGGACCGCGCCTGCGGCGCGCGACATCAGCTGTTTCATGTGTCACCTCAATAAAACCATCGAGCCACGAGCTGCAGTCCCGCGACCACCAGATCGGTCCTCGGGTCCACCGCGGCTAACCAGGGGTCGTCATGTCGAAACCCGCGGAACTCACGCTCGGTCTGCCGCCGCACTCGCTCGAGCGCGAGCGGCAGCGACGGATCCACCGGCTGGCGTGCCCGATCTTCCGCCTTCTGCAACTGCTCGACAAGCTTTTCTGCCTGCTTCACATCGAGCATCGACAACGGCGTCCCGCAGTGTGCACATGCCGCGCCGCTCGTCAGGTCGACCGCCGCGCCGCAGTTGGCGCAGTTCACGCTCCCTACATTTCGGCGCAAGTCCTCAATCTGTTGAGGCGTGAGCGGCCGAATGAAATCCTTTTCACGGAGAAAGTCGAAGAACGTCGTCAACCGGCCGTGCGAGTGAGGGCAGCTCAGGTACTCGAACTTCGTGTTCCGCTGAATGTCGTGGGTCCGGCGGAGTCTGGACTTGCAGCGCGGACACTTGGCGAGATCCGCGTTGACGCGCTCGGGCCTGGTGATTCTCTCGCCGATGATGCGAAACAGCTTGAGCGTCGAGCCGGGCGTCAACGTCAGGCTTTCGTGGGTATCGAACCAGAACGAATGACAGACATGGCAGATGTCGATGGCGGTGCGACGTCCGAGATGGGCGTCGAACGTCGCCTCCTCCATCGGGGAACTGCAACGCGGGCACTCCACGACGTGCCATTCTGCCAGAGGTTGTCGCTGCGGCTACTTTTCTTTGTAGACGGTGTCGATCGCCAAGCCGGCGGCGAGCAGCAGCGGTGCGGACTCCGGCCGAAGTGTACGGCCCTCGTTGAGCGAGATCATGTAGTTGTCGGCCGACGTGAAGAACTCTTTGCCGATGCCCGCCCACTTCTTGGTGACCGTTCCAATCTCGATGCCGTCCGGCGTCAGAAACCGGAAGTTCCACCCTTTCCAGTCCCCCTTGATCTCGGCAACGGGTTGCTCCATCCCATCGAGGACGTGAAAGCCGCCGCCAAGTGAAAACAGCTTGCTCTTGAAGCGACCGATGGGGCGGCCGGTATCGTTGATGACAGTGACATCTGCATGCAGCAGGCTC
>DATCXH010000050.1:0-2244 GCA_036565925.1 Vicinamibacterales bacterium | reverse complement strand
TTTCCAACGGGAGTGGAGGTCTGCGCGTCGATGCAACACGGCGGGCCCTATCCTGCGACCACCGACTCGCGAACGACGTCGGTGGGGACGGCGGCGACTCATCGCTTTGTGCGGCCCGTCGCCTATCAGGACTTTCCGCAGTCGTTGCTGCCAGTGGAACTACAGGACGCGAACCCCCGCACGATCTGGCGCATGGTCGATGGCCAGATGACGAAGGAGGTCCTGTCGTGATCGACCCCGCCTCAGACGATGGCGACCGGGTTCTCCAACGTGCCAACACCGGAGATCGATATTCGCACCGAGTCGCCTGCTTCGAGCGTGAACGAATCGGGCGGGACCACACCGGCACCGGTCAAGAGGACGGCGCCGTTGGGAAACTGCTGCGAACGAAACAAGTACTCGATCAGCTCGCTGAACGGTCGTTTGATCTGTCCGGCTCGGGTATCGCCGGCAAACACCACGTCCCCTCCACGCCGGATCTCGAGGCGAATGCTCCACTGACGCACATCGTCTTCACTCGGCCCAACGACAATCCACGGACCCACGGCGCAGGAAGCCGTATAGATCTTGGCCTGTGGCAGATACAGCAGGTTCTCTCCTTCGATGTCGCGTGAGCTCATATCGTTGCCGATCGTGAAGCCCACGATGTTTCCCGAGGAGTTGATGACCAGCGCGAGCTCCGGTTCGGGAACATTCCACGTCGCATCTGTTCGAATACCAACGGCCTCGCCGGGAGACACCACCTTGTCTGGTAGTGACTTGAAGAAGATCTCCGGACGCGCTGCGTCATACACACGGTCGTAGGCTGTGGCGCTGAATTCAGATTCCTCCATGCGCGCCTGCTTGCTTCGGAGATACGTGACACCGGCAGCCCACACTTCCTGTGATTCGACAGGTGTCAGCAGCCGGACGCTGTGGATCGGATGCTCTGGAAGTCCAGCCTCGCTCAGTCGCATCAGTTCGTCTGCAAGGTCCGGTCGCTCGAAGAGACCATGCATGCGACGCACGCCGGCATCAGTCAGATCGATGACGGCCAGTGTGCTCGTGATGAGACCAATCCGGACGTCTGCGGTCGTTGCTGTCGTAAACCTACACACGTTCATGAGCGATCGATTCTACGGTCGCTCCTGCACAGCCGATCTCCAAATCCTGTCCAAGTCCCATGGAGGCTGCTGACTGTTGACGACGTGGCCGCAACTCTACGATCCGTTCAACAACTGGATGGTGTCGACGGCGGTATCGGCGCTGCCGGTGCTCACGCTGTTCTTCGTCCTCGTGACGCTGAAGCAGCGCGTCTGGGTGTCAGCGCTGAGCGGACTGGTGATGGCCGTCGGACTCGCCTTGTGGGTGTTTCAGATGCCGGCGGTGCTCGTGACGACGGCCGCAGGGCATGGCTTCATATTCGGAATGATGCGGATCGCCTGGATCGTCGTCGCCTCGATCTTTCTCTATAACGTCGCCTCTACGACCGGACAATTTCAGGTCATGAAGGATTCCATTGCGGCGTTGTCCTCGGACAAGCGCTTGCAACTCGTGTTGATCGCTTTTTGCTTTGGCGCCTTTCTGGAAGGCACGGGCGGCGGCGGCGCACCAGTAGCAATTGCCGGATCGTTTCTCATCGGGCTGGGGTTCAACCCGTTTCAAGCGGCGACGCTGTGTCTCGTGGCCAACACTGCGCCGGTGGCGTGGGGCGGAGTCGGCAATCCGATTCGTGTGCTCGGCGCGGTGACTGGCTTGCCCGAGGCTCAGTTCAGCGCAATGGCGGGGCGCATCCTGCCGCCGCTGTCGCTGATCCTGCCACTCTGGTTGGTCCGCAGCATGGTCGGTTGGCGCGAGACGTGGCAGGTCCTGCCTGCCCTGCTGGTCAGCGGAGTGTCATTCGCCGCGATGCAGTTCTACTGGTCGAATTATCAGGACATCGGACTCGTCGACATCGTGTCCGCGATCTTTTCGCTGCTGGTCACAGTGGTATTCCTGAAGTTCTGGAAACCCACGGAGGTGATCCCGGTCAGCGGTGAGTTGGTGAGTGCCACCAGAGATCATGCTTTCGTCGACATATTGAGAGGCTGGTCACCATTCATCGTCGCTTCCGTGTTGATCTTCGTCACCGGCTTGCCCTCAGTCGCCCCGTCGTTGAACTTCGACACGCTGAGAATTCCGATGCCGTTTCTGCACAACGCCGTGCTGCGAATGCCGCCCGTCGTGCCGATGCCCACGGCCGAGGACGCCACGGTCAACCTCAAC
>DATCXH010001088.1:0-3685 GCA_036565925.1 Vicinamibacterales bacterium | reverse complement strand
AGTTCCGCGCCTCATATAGGGCGCCGGCAGTGTCCGCGGATCAGCGGTGGGCGTACGCGAGTTTGTACTTACAGCCGCTTGGACACCACGAGGAATCAGTTGCCGAAATGAAACTCGCGGTCGAGCAGGACCCGCTGAACGTCTCGTTTCGCGCGATCACTGCGAGTCATCTCGTGCACGGCTCCCGATACGACGAAGCGATCGACGAGGTGCGCAAGGCGCTCGACATGGAGCCCGGTAACTTCGCCGCTCGATTCATCACGATCCATGCGTACCACGCGAAGGGGCTCTTCGACCTCGCGTTGGATGCCGCCGAACAGGCCTATGCGACCGCACCGTGGTACGCCAACATCGTTGGCTTCTTCGCGGGGCTGCTCGCCCAGGCGGGTCAAGCGGCTCGCGGTGAAGCGATCGTGGAGGAGTTGGGGCAGGCCGGTACTAATCCATTCAGCCGGGTCTTCTTTCATGTCCTGCGTTCGGAGATCGATCTGGCCGCCGACGGGTACGAGAAAGCCATCGAACAGCGCGAGCTGTTTGCCTTGATTTTTGCACGCTCACAAGTCACGGCGCCGTTGCGCGAGAGCGGGCGTTGGCCGCGGTTGGCGAAGTTGATGAATCTGCCGGGATCGTAGCGTTCAGAGCTTCATCCCGAGACCCGCGAGCGCTTCGCGCGTGGTGGGATCCGTCAGCCGGTCGATGAACGCCTTCACGGCTGGACGTTCAGCACGTGTCCGGGGCGACACGAAATCGTACTGCTCGTGCTGGACGGGGATGAAGCCGAGACCAGCGCTACGCGCAATCGTGTCGAGGGTGACACCCCAGTCGGCGCGATGCTGCACGACCGCCGCCGCAACTGCATTGTGATTGCGCGGCTGCACGGCATAGCCAGGCGGCTTCCGGCCTGCCAGCAGTCCATCGATCAAGGCACGCGTGCCGCTTCCCTGGTTGCGGTTCACCATCACGCATGACGGATCGGCGATCGCTGCTGCGATCGCCTCTTCGGGGTCGTGTCCTTCAAATCGCGCGTCGCCAATCCTGTACACGATGCCTTGCAGCCGTCCGTAGCCGGGAATCAGCCTGAGATCCGGCGTGAGGAACGGCCGGTTGTACTCACCGGTGTGCGGATCGAGGAGGTGAATACCGGCGATGTCGCATTCGCCGCGCTTCGCGGCTTCGAGTCCGGCGAGACTCCCGACAGCGAGGAACTTCGCGCGCAGACCGACGTGCTCGAGCTCACCGAGCAGATAGTCGAGGCCGATGCAGTGACTGCCTATCACCACGAGATCGGCGAGCTGCAGCTCACGTCCGAGCAGCTGCACATTCACCATCGTCCCGGCCTGGACGATTTCCTCGTGACGGCCGATCGTCGTGAAGCCGTCGGCGCGACTGAACGTCGTGACGCTGCCGGAGCCTTGACCCATTGGATACGCAGCCAATGTTTCGTTTCCCGCGTCGACTAACCCGACTAATAGGTATTCGGTTCGCCCAATCTCGCTATTCACCTTCACCGCCAAACGCGCCTGCACCGTCGATCGTTCCTCGAGGCCGCGGCCGGCCATCGCCGACAGGACCGGTGCGACAAACTCATGGAAGGTGAAGATCGCTGACGTCGGGAAGCCTGGAAGGACGACAACGGGCTTGCCGCTGGTTGCCGCGAGACAGATCGGCTTGCCCGGCTTGAGTGCGACACCGTGCGCGACGACGCCAGGGCCGGTCAACTCCGAGACGACTCGATAGGACACGTCGCCGGCACCCTTGCTCGTTCCGCCCGAAAGCAGCACTACGTCCGCGATCGTCAGCGCGTCGCGCACTTTCGCGCGCAGCTGTTCGATGTCGTCCGCGACGATGCCGAGGCGACGAGGTTCGCCACCAAGCTCCCGCACGGCATCGGCGAGGACCTGCGCGTTCGAGTCGTAGATACGCGCCGGCTGCATGGGCTGACCCGGCGGAATGATCTCGTCGCCAGTGGAGAGGATCGCGACAATCGGCTTCCGCCATACCTCAACCGAGGCGACGCCGATCGCCGCGAGCACGCCGGTATCCCGGCTGGTCAGAACCGTTCCGCGCCGCAGCACAGTTTCGCCGGCGGTGATGTCGGTGCCGGCGAACGACACGCCGCTACCTGCAGTGACCGCCCGACCCACGCGCACCTCGTCTCCTGCGACATCGGCGTGTTCGATCATGACCACCGCGTCCGCACCACGCGGCATCATGCCGCCGGTTGCGATCGCGACAGCGTCACCAGATCGAACGACCGTTTGTGGAACGATACCGGTATGAATCACCTCGTCGCCGAGGTGAATGGCCCGCGGCACTTCCTCCGCCGCGCCAAACGTATCCGCGGCGATGACGGCAAACCCGTCGACGTTTGCGCGGTCGAATGACGGGACGTCAACCGGCGAAACGACGTCGATCGCGAGCACACGGCCAAGTGCCGTATCGAGTCCGACGGTTTCGATGCCACGCGGGGCGAGATCGACGGCAGCGCGGAATCGCCGCTCCGCTTCGTCGCGATCGAGGACGTGAAGGAACTGCTCCTGACTTGCCCCGCCGAAGCCGTCTGCGGCGAAGTGCGGGTCACGCATACAGCCACACGTCCACGTCGGATCCCGCGGCGTAGCCTTCGCTGTCCTGATCGACGATCACGAACCCGTCGGCTCGCGTGGTGGAGGAGAGCAGCGATGCGCCGGCCACCGACAGCGGTTCGACGCTGCCGCCTGCCCCGAGCACTGTCGAGGGGCCTGGCCCGAGCACCGTCGAGGAGCCTGCCCCGAGCGGAGCCGAGGGGGCAAACTTCACGCGAGCGTAGTCGAGTCGTCCGATCGGCGAGCTGATCTTGCGTGTGAGTGTGCCACGCACGGCGCGATAGGGCCACTGCTTCGGTCGGCCACCCAGCGCGCGAATGGCGCGGCCGGCGAAGAAATCATAAGCGCACAACGCAGATACCGGATTGCCAGGCAGCAGGAAGACGAGTCGCGATCCCAGCGTGCCCATGCCAGTCGGACTGCTCGGGCGCATCGCGATACCGTGGACGGCGAGGTTGCCATGTTTGGCCACGAGCATGGGTGCAAGGTCCTCGATGCCGACACTGGAGCCGCCCGACACGATGATGATGTCTGGGCTTTGCTCTTTCGGCTCTGGGCTTTGGACGGTGACCCCGAGTGCCTCGAGGATCGCAGGTGCGTCGTCACGAACGAGGCCGGGGAAGTCCACGACGCCGCCGTCGCGCTCGACGAGCGCCGCGAGCATCGGTCCGTTCGCGTCGGTGATCTGATAGTCGTGCGGCTTGGAACCCGCTGGAAGCAGCTCGTTCCCGCTGATGACAAGTCGCACTCGCGGTCGTCGGATGACGCGCGTCGTTGCGAGACCGATCGAGCTCATCACGCCGATGTCCTGCGGCCGGAGGACCCGGCCGGCCTCGAGCAGCGTCGTGCCACGAACGATGTCTTCGCCGCGATGGCCGACGTTTTTCTGTGGGGAGACCTCCGAGATCGCCGCGATCGTTCCAGGCGGGTCTGAAGACCCGCCTCTACGACCCGAATCGTTTGCGTCAACAGATTCCGCCGGCAAGACGGCGTCGGCTCCGGACGGAATGGGCGCGCCGGTCATGATTCGCACCGCCTGGCCGCGCGTGATCGTTCGCGTGAACGGCGCTCCCGGCATCGCATCGCCGACGACGCTGAGT
>DATCXH010000674.1:0-5709 GCA_036565925.1 Vicinamibacterales bacterium | reverse complement strand
CGCGAGAAAGGAATGCCGCGAACGTCGAGGGAAACGGAATCGCGCCGCGCGCAGCCAGACCCATCGACGCGCCGATCATCACCTGCTCGGCGATGTAGGCTTCGAAGAATCGCGTCGGATGCTGTTTCTCGAACTTCTCGCTGAAGGTCGAGTTCCCCACGTCCGCGTCCAGCGCGACGACGCGATCGTCGTTGGCGCCCAGTCGGGCAATCGCCGATCCGAACGCTTCGCGCGTGGCCACCTTGTCGCCGAGGGCGTACGACGGCGGGGGGAGCGGGGCGGGCGCCTTGGCCGGGGGACGCGGAACCGAACGAGGCCTCGGCTGCGCGGCCGGTAGTTCCTCAGGCACGAACTGTGACTCCAGTTCAGCGATCGCGCCGTCGGCTTCTTCACCTTTCTTGAGCGGCTTGCCGTGCCAGCCGTTCTTCCCTTCGACAAACGAAATGCCTTTGCCCTTGATGGTCCTGGCGATGATCATCGTGGGCTTCGATTTCGTCGATCGTGCTTCGTCGAAGGCCAAGAGGATGGCGTCCATGTCGTGTCCGTCGATGGCGATCACGTGCCACCCGAAGGACTGCCACCTCGTCACGTAGGCATCGATGTCGTGGTTCCACAGCGACGGCCCTTTCTGACCGAGGCCGTTGACGTCGACGATGGCGCACAGCGAGTCGAGGCTCTCGTGAACCGCGGCGTGAGCGGCTTCCCATACCGAGCCTTCGGCGATCTCACCGTCGCCGAGGAGCACATAGGTGCGGTAATCCGAGTTGATGCGCCGGGCGTTCAGAGCGATACCGATGGCAGCGCAGATGCCCTGGCCGAGCGATCCCGTCGCGACATCCACCCACGGGAGCCGTGGTGTGGGATGCCCCTCGAGATCGGAATCAAAACGCCGCAGCTTCAGCAAGTCATCACGGCTGATGATCCCGGCCTCGGCCCAGGCCGCATAGAGCAGCGGCGCCGCGTGTCCTTTTGATAACACGAAGCGATCGTTGTCGGGATTCTCCGGACTGCGCGGGTCGTAGCGCATCTCCGAGAAGAAGACGGCGGCGGCGACATCAGCGGCGGAGCAGCATGACGTCGGATGGCCACTGCCGGCCTCTGTGGTCGCGCGCACCGAATCGATACGCAGGCGGGTGGCGATATTACGCAGCGCGGATACGCGCGAGGATGCGTGCACGAACGACAACCTCCGCGACACTCCCGAGCTGCATCGTCTGCGTGCTGCACGATTCGTTGCAGCGCGTGAGTTGTCACTAGCAGATACAGTTTCGACCACGGCGTGCGGGTCAGAATCACATCGCCGCAACGCTGTGGTCATTATAATGACCCGATGCGGGCGGTGCGGTACGTGTACGTCCTGGCGCTGGTCGTCTGGTTGGGCGGGATGGTCGTGCTTGGCGCCGTGGTTGCGCCGGCGACATTCCAAGTACTGCAGGCGAATGAGCCGGTGACGGGCCGCGAACTCGGCGGAGCCGTTTTCACAACGATTCTCGAACGCTTTCACTACGTCGCCTACGGCGCAGGCGCGCTACTGCTGATCACACTCGCCCTGATGGCGGTGCTCGGCCCACGGCCACGGCATCTGGCGGTGCGCTTCGGGTTGATCACGGCCATGCTGGCAGTGGCGCTCTATTCCGGCGCCGTTGTGCTGCGCAACGCGGACGGCATTCGCCTCGAGGTCGGCGGATTACCGTCGCGATTACCGGAAGGCGACGCGCGTCGCGTGCGGTTCGACGAGCTGCACACTCTTTCTACGCGACTGATGATGGTCAATCTTCTCGGCGCCTTGACGCTTCTGTTCTGGGAAGCGCGAGAGTGAGCGCCTCACGCTCGTCAGAAACCGGGAGCGTGAGGGCGCATCACCTTTCTTGGAAAGCGCACGCGTGATGCGGCGCATCACACTCATCGAAGGCGACGGCATCGGCCCCGAGGTCACGCGCGCCGTCGTCACGATCCTGGAAGCAGCCGGGCTGCACGCCGAATGGGAGCCGCAACTCGCAGGTGTCCACGCCATCGATCGCTACAACACGCCCCTCCCCCAGGAACTGCTCGACTCGATCGAACGGAACAAGGTTGCGCTGAAGGGTCCGGTGACCACGCCGGTTGGCGGCGGGTTCACCAGCGTCAACGTTGGCCTGCGCAAGGCGTTGAACCTGTATGTCAACCTCAGGCCGGTGTGGAGCATTCCGTCGGTGCCGTCGCGCTACTCAGGCATCGACATCGTGATCGTTCGTGAGAACACCGAGGACCTCTACGCAGGGCTCGAGCACGAAGTCGTGCCGGGAGTGGTCGAGAGCCTGAAAATCATCACCGAGGAGGCCTCGACGCGCGTTGCACGGTTTGCATTCAACTATGCACGCGCACACAAGCGCACACGCGTCACCGCCGTCCATAAAGCCAACATCATGAAGATGAGCGACGGTCTCTTCCTCACGTGTGTGCGCGCGGTCGGCGAACAGTTTCCCGACATCACCTGCGATGACCGGATCGTGGACAACGCCTGCATGCAGCTGGTGATCAACCCGACGCAGTTCGACATACTGCTGCTGCCGAATCTGTACGGCGATATCGTCTCGGATTTGTGCGCCGGTCTCGTTGGCGGCCTGGGCGTTGTGCCGGGTGCGAACCTCGGCGAGGAGATCGGGGTCTTCGAAGCCGTGCACGGAAGCGCCCCGGACATCGCGGGGAAGGGCATTGCCAATCCCACCGCGCTGCTCTTTTCGGCGCTGCTGATGCTGCGTCATATCGGCGAAGGCGCGATGGCCGACCGCATCATGAAGGCCGTCGTCGCCACGCTCGGCGATGCCGTGCGCACGCGAGATCTGGGCGGCACGGCCACGACAGTGGAGTACGCGGACGCAATCTGTCAGAGGCTCTGACGCGATGGCCGGCGATGAGATCACGCGCGCGGTGCTCGCGAGAGAAGAGATTGCCGCCTATATCAAGGGAAGTCATGGGGACAGCGGCCGAGCAGCGCGCGAACTGATCGAAGGCTATCTCGACGAGCTGCGGACCACGCAGCGCTACTCGATCTATCGCGCGCTAAAACATCCGCTCTACCCCATCCTACGGAAGATCGAGCGCATCGGCGAGCACGCCGAGATCCCGAAAGCCGCGGCACGTGGAGGCCGCGTCATTTATGCGTCGAATCATCGCAGCCACACCGACTACCTCGTCGAGCCGCTTGTCTTGGACGACCACGGCATCAGGCCACCGGTTATCGCCGCCGGCATCAATCTCTTCGCCGGCCCGCTCGGTCTCATTCATCGTTACGTCACCGGCGCGGTTCCGATCCGGCGCAATGCCAAGGACCCCGCCTACCTGCTGACATTGAAGGCCTACATCGCCGAGCTTCTGCGCACGAGCGATCTGTTTTTCTATCCAGAAGGTGGACGCAGCTACAGCGGCGAGATCAAAGCGCCCAAGACCGGGCTGATACATGCCGCCCTGCACGCGCACCATCCGCACGTCGTCATTGTGCCGACTGCGGTGGCCTACGACCTCGTCCTCGAGGATCACGTGCTGGCGCGTCAGCGCGTGAAACGATCGCAGCGGCCGTTCAGCGTCGAAGTGGCGGAGATGGTGCGATACGCCGTCGGATACAGCTCGCGCGCATTTGTCAGTTTCGGCACACCGATTCCACTCGGCGGGATCGATCCCGAGTCGCGGCGCGCGATCCTTGATCTCAGTCATACCTTGATGCGTGCGATCGGCAGGGCCTACAAAGTGTTGCCGACCGCCGTCGTGGCATCGGCCATGCGGCCGTCCACCACCCGTCGCGAGCTGGAGCAGCGCGCCGACGCACTGATCGAGTCGCTGCACGCCTCCGGCGCCAACCTCGGCGTCACCAGCGGTGCACACGCCGTGGACGCGGCGCTCGAGCCGCTGGTCTCCCGCGGTATTCTGGTAGTGAACAGGGGCCGCGTGCGAGTACGCAACCGGAATGTGCTGCGCTATTACGCGCGATCGCTCGACCACCTGCTCGACTCGCGGCCGCGCCGGTAAATGTTCTCCTTACTCGCACGCAGTGCGACATTAAAGCGTCTCGCGTCGCAGTATGGAATGACGCCCAACGGTTTCGCCAGGCGATTCATCGCCGGCGAGACGATCATCGAAGCCATTGATGCGGCTCGATTACTGCAGGGCCGCGGCATGCACGTTGCGCTCGACTATCTCGGCGAAAGCGTCAGCACCATCAAGGCGGCCACCGCTGCCTCGCGCGAATACGTCCAGCTCATCGAGACAATTGTCGAGTCGGGGATCGAGCGCAATATCTCGCTCAAGCTGACCCAGCTTGGCCTGACGATCGACAAGGCGACATGCGTCGACAACCTGCGCCGCATCCTCGAGCCAGCCGCCCGCCACCAGTTCTTCGTGCGCATCGACATGGAGAGCTCGCAGTTCACGCAGCTCACGATCGACGTCTTCGAGACGGTGTGGAGCCTGGAGTTCCACAACGTCGGCATCGCGCTGCAATCGGCGCTGCTGCGCACCGAGCAGGACATCCGCCGCATGAACGAGCTGGGCGCGCGTGTGCGTCTGGTGAAAGGCGCGTACAAGGAGCCGGAGTCAGTGGCCTTTCAACAAAAGGCCGACGTGGACGCCGCCTACACTCGTCAAATGCGTCTGCTGCTGGATCACGGCGTCTATCCCGCCATCGCCACACACGATGAGGAGATCATCGCGGAGACACGCAGCTACGCGGCGGAGCGCGCCATCGGCACCGACCAGTTCGAGTTTCAGATGCTGTATGGAATCCGTCGAGACCTGCAGTCGTCACTCGTCGCCGACGGTTTCCGGATGCGGGTCTACATTCCATTCGGCAAGGAATGGTTCGCGTACTTCATGCGCCGGCTAGGCGAGCGACCGGCCAATATTGGATTCGTGCTCAAGGCGCTGTTAGGTGAGAAGGCTTGACAGGCTGACCGTTGCCTCTTGCAGTTTGACCTGACGTCAGCACCACACCCGGGCGAGATTCGCCAGAGCATCGCGGCAGCGGAGGACATCCTGGAGGTTTACGTATTCCTCGATGCTGTGGAGACCCGCACCGCCGGGACCGAAGAGCACTGACGGAATCCCCGCCTCTGCGAGAATCGCCGCGTCGGTCCAGAACGTCATGCCGGCGATCGATGCAGCACAGCCCGCTGTGTTCGCCGCGTCCATCAACAGCGTGGGCAACTGACTTGCGGCATCGATCTCGTACGCACCGCGTCCGAATACCAGGCGCGCGTCGGCCTCGAATTCGGGATCCTCGCTTTGCAGTTCAGAAAGAATCGCCTTCGCTTCCACGAGCGCGATGTCGGACGGCTCTCCCGGCAAAGTACGCCGCTCGTACTGCAGCGCAGCTCGCGCCGGATAGCTGCTCCACTCATGGCCGCCTTCGACGAGCGACGCGTGCAGGGACGCGGCCCCCAGCAACGGATGCGATGGCCCCTGCTGCAGACGACGGTCGAGCGACTCGAGTCGCGCGAGCACGCGGCCCATGCGGAGAATGGCATCGCGCCCGTCGCCCGGCCGGCTGCCATGCGCAGCGCGTCCTCGGGTTTCGAGCGTCACCCACTGAAAGCCTTTGTGCGCGACGGCGACATCGAGTCCCGTCGGCTCGGTGACCACTGCCGCATCCGCGCGCCATTTCGAGACGAGAGCTTCGGCGCCGATGCTGGCGTGTTCTTCATCGACCACTGCCGCCACGATCACCCGACCGCGCGC
>DATCXH010001060.1:0-2527 GCA_036565925.1 Vicinamibacterales bacterium | reverse complement strand
GGTGAAAGAGGGTGCGTTCCGCGAAGATCTCTTCAACCGCGTGAACGTGTTTACGATCGCCATCCCTCCGTTACGCGAGCATGTAGAAGACATTCCCGCCCTCGCCTGGGCATTCGTCGAGGAGTCGTCCCGCGTGTTCGGCAAGCGGATCGCGGCGATTGCCGAGCAGCAGTCTGACCGATCTGCAGCGATACGCCTGGCCGGAAACGTCCGCGAGCCGCGCAACGTGATTGAACGCGCGATGATCCTCGCCACGAGTTGCACGGTGACGCCGAACGTTCCCTGCGTCCCGTCCGTGCCATCCTCTCTGCCAAGCACCCGCCTCGTCGACGTGCAAACTCGGCACATGACGTCGGTGCTGGAAAGCTGCGGGTGGCGCGTTCATCGCGCGACATACGGCCTGGAATTTGATCTTCGAGATAACGTGAAGTGAGAAATGAATGCCGAACAGACGCATCTGGAAGAAGCCCGAACCGGCACGGCCCGGTGGAAGGAATGGGGACCCTACCCTCGAAACCCGGTTGTGACTATCACTATTGGCGGCGGTCTCGAAGTGTGCGAAACGGAACATCGCAATGAGTGTGACGCTGACATGATCTGTGCTGCCGACCTAGCGGAAAGCCGATCACGGAACCGAACAAGCACCCTCGCACATGCAGGCTTCCCCAGACCATCGGTCTCGTGGAATAGAAAGGCCTGTTTCGCATTCTTCCAGGCGCGCTGCACACGCTGCGAGAGGACTGCAGACATGAAACCCACCGTTGCGGTTGCCTTGCTGCTGGTTGCGGCAGCCGCCACGGCCTGCTCTGGGCAGAACACGCCGCCGGCAGCACCAGCAACCGTAGCCGACGCGCCCATCCCGAACACCGCCTCGCCGTACGACGCCCTTCCGCAGGCCGTGCGCGACGGCATCGGCAAGCCGTTCACCGGCGACCTCGACGCGTTGGTCGAGCGCCGCGCGATTCGCGTGGCCGTGACGTACAACCGCACGCACTACTTCATCGACAAGGGGCAGGAGCACGGGTTGACGTTCGAGTCGTTGAAGCTGTTCGAGAAGGATCTCAACGCGGACTTGAAGACCGGCAACTTGAAGGTGCACGTCGTGATCGTGCCGATGTCGCGCGATCAGCTGTACCCCGCCCTCACAAGCGGCAAGGTCGACATGGTCGCGGCCATGGTCACCGTCACGCCCGAGCGCGAGAGAATGGTCGCCTTCTCGGACTCGACGCGCACCAACGTCAGTGAGGTGGTGGTCACCGGACCAGGCGCGCCTCCGATCGCCACATTGGACGATCTCTCCGGCCAGGACGTGTTCGTCCGCAAAGGGAGCGTTTATGAGGAGAGCCTCATCACACTGAACGAGCAACTGAAGGCGCGCGGCAAGCCGGCGGCGGTGTTCGTGGAGGCCCCGGCGGTTCTCGAAGACGATGACGTGCTCGAGATGGTCAACGCCGGCCTCGTGAACGCCACCATCGTGGACGACTACCTCGCCGAGTTCTGGAGCAAAGTGTTCACCGACCTGACAACGCACCCGGACATTGCCGTCCGGTCCGGCGGCAGCCTGGCCGTCGGGTTTCGCAAGGACAACCCCAAGCTCCGCGAGGTCGTCAACACCTGGCTCCGGAAGCACGGCAAGGGCGACACATTCCGAAACGTGATCGAACGCCGCTATCTCGAAAGCACCAAGTACGTGAAGAACGCCGCGGCTGACACCGAGCGCCAGAAGTTGCAGGCGGTCGTCGAGATGTTCAAGAAGTACGGGGCGCAGTACGACATCGATTACCTGCTGATGGCGGCACAGGGTTATCAGGAGTCGACGCTGGACCAGAACGTCAAAAGCCCTGCGGGCGCGATTGGCGTCATGCAGGTGATGCCCTCGACCGGGAAGGAACTCAACGTCGGCGACATCACGAAGGTGGATGCCAACATCCACGCTGGCGTGAAGTACATGCGGTTCATGATGGACCACTACTTCAAGGACGATCCCATGGACAATCTGAACAAAGGTCTGATGACCTTCGCGGCCTACAACGCCGGGCCGGGGCGCCTGAAACAGCTGCGGAGTGAAACGGCCAAGCGGGGACTCGCATCCCAACGTGTGGTTCGGCAACGTCGAGCGTGTCGCCTCGGAGCGGATCGGGCGCGAAACGGTCACCTACGTCAGCAACATCTACAAGTACTACGTCACCTACAAACTGATCAGCGATCAGCGGGAGCGACGCGAAGCGGCGAAGGCCCAAGTCGCGAAGGACCATTGAAGACGGAGAAAGGGCCGAGGCCTCCTCCGTGTTCGAGCAACGTCAACGTGATCGCAAGATGGACAGACGCTCGGTGAACCTCGGACGCAGGACAATTTCAGCCGACGTGTCGCGTGGCAAGCACCTGAGCAGACGGAATGGAATGAGGGACTGATCATGACCAACGAGCACCGCCGCCTCGATGAGGACCGTACCGAAACCACCGCCTGGAAGAAGTGGGGCCCATATCTGAGCGAGCGGCAATGGGGCACGGTCCGCGAGGATTACAG
>DATCXH010000288.1:0-5030 GCA_036565925.1 Vicinamibacterales bacterium | reverse complement strand
CAAACCGAACTTGTCCTTGCACCACCCGCACACGCTTTCTTCACCGCCGCCCTTGACGATCGCATTCCAGTAGCGGTCGGTCTCTTCCTGCGTGTCGGTGAACACCTGGAACGAGATCGCTTCGTCGAACTTGAATTCCGGGCCGCCATTCAGGCCGACGAACGATTGACCCAGCACTGTGAAGTCGACGGTCAACACGTCCCCCGCCTTGCCACCCGGATAGTCGCTGGGCGCTTTGTGCACCGCGATGATTCGGCTGTCGGGAAACGTCGCGGCATAGAACTTCGCGGCCTCCTCGGCGTTCTTGTTGAACCACAGGCAGGTTGTGATCTTGATCTTCTCGTTCATGTCCTCATCCTTCCTGGTACGCCTCACTGCTCGAGGTTCAGCGACGCTATGGTGATCGCACAGAGCAGCGCTGATGTCTCTGAACATGCAACCGACGGCCCATCGATGGCAACCTCGACTGGCGCCTCACATTCGCTCGCCGGGCAATTGGCTCGCTTGCTTCACCCACGCCGCGAACTGCTTCTCGTCGAACTCATCGTCTTCGCGGATGTCGAGGTAACGCACTTCTTTGTGCTTCGACTCGCCGGGAGGAACGGGACGCAGCGACGTGCCGCGGAAGAATGCGACCTTCACGTACTTCGTGAAGCAGTGGAAGTTGAGGAACCAGCCGTTACCCTCGACTCCATAGAACGGCGAGTTCCACTTGACCGCCTTGCGCACGCCGGGGACGGTGCGCGCGATGATCGCATCAAGACGACGGCCAACATCGCGCTTCCATCCTGGCATGGCCGCAATGTAAGCATGCACGGGCGCGTCGCCCTCGCCTTTCGCGATTTGAGGGTTGCCGCCTGAGAGGAGAGTTGGCTTGGTCGACTTCCGAGAGGTTTTGCCCGACATCCTTTCTCCCGCCTTCCCTGTAGTTGCATCCAACGCAACTACTGACTTCCGACAGTGACAAGACTTGACATGTCAATTTCTTTGATCATCGCAACTCGCTCCGGGTATCCTTCGCCCGTCTGTGCACTGAACCAGCCACTTGAACCACGGTCACGCCAGCGGGAAATAGAAGGAGAACGCCTGATGCGAGCGAAGTCTCTCTTCATTCTGGCAGTGTTGTTACTGCCGGCCTCCGTGTTTGCGCAAGCCTCGTTAACGGGAACGGTTCGCGATGCGTCCGGCGGCGTCCTCCCGGGCGTGACCGTCGAAGCGTCCAGCCCGGCGCTCATCGAGAAAGTTCGTACCGCAGTCACCAACGACACCGGCCAGTACCGCATCATCGACCTGCGTGCTGGCACATATACCTTGTCGTTTTCGCTCCCCGGCTTCACCCTCGTCCGTCGCGAGAACATCGTGCTGTCGGGTAGTCAGACGCTGACCATTCCCGTGGAGATGCGCGTCGGTGCGATTCAGGAAACGGTGACGGTGACCGGCGAGACGCCGGTCGTCGACGTGCAGAGCGCACGCCGTGAGGTCGTGATCGACCGGGATCTGGTGCAGTCCGTCCCGGCGTCGCGCGCCGCCGGCGCGCTGCTCAACGCGACGCCGGGGTTGACCGTGGACAACAACGGCATTGCGCTGTCGCCGACCATGACCTTCTTCTCGGCAAACGGCGGCGCCAACAACGAAGGTCGCATGGCCGTGAACGGCATGACCGTTGGAGCGGCGCGAAGCGGCGGCGTGTCGTCGTACGTCTACGACGCGGTCGGTGTCGAAGAAGTCGCCATCCGCGTCGGCGGCGGTCTGGGCGAGACCGACACCGGCGGCCCGATCATGAACATCATTCCGCGTTCGGGTGGCAACATCTTCTCCGGTACGGTGTTCACCAGCCTCGCCGGCGATTGGTCGCGCGGGAACAACCTGAATGACGAGCTGCGTGCCGTCGGGCTGACCGAGACGCCCGGAATCATCCAGGCGCACGATGCCAGCTTCTCGCTGGGCGGCCCGATCGTGAAGGACCGCCTCTGGTTCTACGGGCAGTACCGCAATCTCGACACGCAGACCGCGGTCGAAGGGATCACCGCGAACGCCAACGCCGGCAACGCCGCTCGCTGGGATTGGATGTCGAGCCCGGTGAACGCGCGCCTTGTGCAGGACCGCGTGATGGCGATGGGACGGTTTGCGGCGCAACTGGGCCGGAGCCGCTTCAATGTCAACTACGAGTACCAGAAGCGCTGCGAGGGTACGCCGTTGAGCGTCGACACCGATGGCTGCCATAACCGCGGTCAGGATTGGGTCGGCCTCGGCACCACGACGCAGTCGCCGGAGGCAACGGGCTCGGCGGCGCGTGGATATTTCGAGTGGCCGTTCCACCTGACCCAGGCGCAGTGGACAATGCCGCTGACCGGCCAGCTGCTGCTCGACGCGAGCATGACGTTGTTTCGTTACAACCCGGCATTCGGATTCCCGCCGCCGGACGGCATCACGAACCTGATTCCGGTCACGGAGCAGTCGGCGGCACTCGCCTGCACCAACGCGAATCCCGCGCTGCGGCATCCCGGATGCGATGCGTCGAACGCGGCGACGCTACGTTGGGCGCCCGCGGCCAATTACGTCTACCGGGGCCTCGAGCAGTGGGGCTATGCCGAGGGCGCGACCAACGCCTACAACGCGGGGGCGTCGTACGTCACCGGCGCTCACAGCGTCAAGGTGGGATACCAGCAGTACTGGCTGCGTCAGCTCGACGAGACGATCGCCCAGGAGAACCAGCTGGCGTACCGCTTCAACCAGGGGGTGCCCAATCGCGTGACCTACCGGCTCCCGACGCGGAGCAATAACACGGTCACCCAGTTGCACGGCATCTTCGTGCAGGACCAGTACACCCGCGGGCGCCTGACGCTGTCGGGTGCGCTGCGGTGGGATCGCGCCAGCAGCTACGCTCCGGTCGAGGGCAACGGCGTGTCCGAAACCTCCTTCCTGAACCCGGCGCCGATTACGTTCGAGAAGACGCCCGGCGTGGATGCGTACAACGACATCAGTCCGAGGGCAGGTTTCGGCTACGACGTGTTCGGCAACGGCAAGACCGCGATCAAGCTCCGCTGGGGCAAGTATCTAGGTTTTGCCTCCAACGATCCGCCGTTCACATCCACGAACAAGGGTGCCACGCTGGTGGCAGTGGTCAACCGCAACTGGACCGACAACGACAACGACAAGGTGGTGGACTGCGACCTGCTCAACAACGCGGCGCAGGGCCCGGCAACCGGGCAGGTGGATACCTGCGCGGCCGTCATCGGCAACGACGCCAACTTCGGCAAGCCCGGCGCGGCGACGATCGTTGATCCGGCACTTCTCAAGGGGTGGGGCGTGCGCACCCACGACTACCAGACTGAGGTCACACTGCAGCAGGAAATCTTGCCGCGTGTCTCGGCGGAGGTCGGCTACATTCGCCGCACCTTCCACGGCTTCTTCGTCACCAACGACATCAACCGGAATCCCGCGACCGATTGGGTGAATTACACGCTCACTGTGCCGAATGATCCGCGCCTCCCGGGCGGTGGCGGCTATCCGGTCACCACATACGTCGCGAACACGACGACGCCGGCCCAGAACTTCCTGACTCCCGAGAGCACCTACGGTGAGAATGGTAAGGAGCGAGACGCGTTCTACGACGGCGTCAACTTCACCGCGAACGCCCGCATGCGAAACGGCGTGATCGTCTCGATCGGCACGCAGACCGGCCGCCGCATCGATGATCGCTGCCACGTCGTGACCAACTACAACAACGCCGTCGCGGGCACCCCGACGGGACCGAACCCACGCGATTGCCGCGACCGCGATCCGTGGGAGACCACAGTGCGGGGGTTTGGAAGCTATACAATTCCGAAGCTGGACGTCCTGGTCGCCGCGACGGTGCGCTCGCAGCCGCCGCTCACGATCACGACGGCCCAATGGCAGGTTCCGAACACCATGGTCCGCGATCAGCTCGGCTTCCTGCCGCCCGGGTTGCTCGCCACCGGCAATTCGATGATCACCCTCACCGACAGCGATCACCGTCTGTTTGGCGAGGGCCGACGCACGCAGGTGGACATGCGCTTCGCGAAGGTGTTGCGCTTCGGCCGCACCCGCACCGACATCGGCGTGGATCTGTGGAATCTGTTCAACACGAACTACGCGACCAGCTACGAGGACACGTTCACAGTCGGCAGCGACACGTTCTACACGCCTGAGGCCATTTACCCGCCGCGGTTCGTGCGTCTCAACTTCACGGTGAACTTCTGAAGCGTCGTAACACGTAGCGCACATCCTTACGGAGTGCTCGATGAAAAGGCCCGGCGCCGCTCAGGCGCCGGCCGTCTCGTCTGCCATGGTGTTCACTCCGCACCATTCACTGCGACCTCCTTACCACCGCACGAGTTGCGTGACCTGAATGAGATTTCCGCAGGTGTCGTTCAGCCTGGCGATCTTGGAGCCAGTCACGTCTGTTGGCGGCATGGTAAACGTGGCATCACGCGCTTTCATGCGGTCGTAATCCGCCTGCACGTTGTCGGTGAAGAACATGGCCGCCGGCTGACCTTGCTGAAACATCGCCTGCTGAAACTCCTTCGCCGCCGGGTTGTCGTTGAGCGCGAGCTGCAGCTCCGTCCCTTCCGGATCCTCCGGTGACGCGACGGTGAGCCAGCGAAACGGCCCGTTGCTGAAATCGGCCTTCTTCACAAAGCCGAGCACGTCGGTATAAAAGCGCAGGGCTTTCTCCTGGTCATCCACATACACATTGGTCAGTTTGATCTTCATCGCTTCCCCCGTCCTGTCACATCATCGACGTTTGGTCCGTCACCACCATGACGGACGACGTGAGAGGAACGTGACCGATGTCGATACCTGAGGAAGGCCATCAAGGCGTTCAGGGCGATCGAGAGCGGCTTGCCGAGCAATTCGAACAGCACCGGGCGCACCTGCGTGGCGTTGCCTATCGGATGCTCGGGTCCGTGGCCGAGGCCGAGGATGCGGTTCAGGAGAGCTGGATCCGGCTCGGCCGCTCCGATGTCAACGCCGTCGAAAACCTGCGTGCGTGGCTGACGACTGTC
>DATCXH010000432.1:0-5371 GCA_036565925.1 Vicinamibacterales bacterium | reverse complement strand
ACGATGAGCGACCACTATCACGATCCTGCCGACATCAAGCGCCTCAAGGACATGCGCGCGCTCGCGCCCGCCGACTACGAGGCGTGGGTGAATTTCAACCGCATCATCGCCCGGGCTGACGGCGCGATCCCGCGCAAGTACCGCGAACTGATCGCCGTTGGCGTCGCAGTCGCCGTTCAATGCCCGTTCTGCATGGAAGCACACGCCAAGGGTGCCAGGGCAGCGGGCGCAACGCGCGAGGAGATCGTCGAGGCCACGTTCGTCGCATCCGCCATTCGCGCCGGGGCGGCCACGACACATGGAACGATGGCGCTGAAGTTCTTCGATCAGGCCGCCGACACACCGCCAGCGAAGGCGTGACTAGCGATGAGCCCCGCTGCACGGACCAGCGCCTCCGCCTCTGCGCGAGGCTCCGGCGGACAAGGCTATTCAGGGACGCCGCTGGCCAAGAAACTGGGCATCGGCACCGGCCATCGCGTCTGGGTCGCCCATGCGCCCGCGAATTACAAGACGCTGCTGTCCCCGCTCCCTGATGGCGTGACGTTCGCGACGAGAGCGTCCAACACGATCGATGTGGCGCACGTGTTCACGAGCAGGCGGCGCGAGTTGGAGAAGACGCTCCGCTCGCTGCGCAGCACGCTGAGACCCGATGCCGCAGTCTGGGTGTCGTGGCCGAAGAAATCCTCGAAGGTCCCTAGCGACATCACCGAAGACGTGATCCGCGAGATCACGCTGCCGATGGGATTCGTCGATATCAAAGTGTGCGCGGTCGACGACACGTGGTCCGGCCTGAAGCTGGTTGTCAGGAAAGAATTGCGGCAGACGTAGGGCAGGGTTTGCTTTGGAGACCCGCCGTCTATTGCGCGGGCTCCAGCTTCAACAGCGCACCGGGATTTTCATCGGTCAACAGATACACGAATCCATCCGGTCCTTGCTTGACGTCGCGAATACGCTGACGGAATTCCGTGAGAAGCATCTCGCGGCGCATCTCCTCAGTCTTCTCGTTGAACACGATCCGCTGCAAGTGACCGGTGTTCGGGATCTCGCCGTAACGCATCGCACCCACGAACGCGTTGTTGCGCCACTGCGGGAACTTGTCACCCGTGTAGATCATCAAGCCTGACGCCGCGATCGCGGGCATCCAGTAGACGAGCGGCCCTTCCATGCCGTCCTTCTCGAACTTGCCCTGCCACGGTCCTTCATACGAGCGGCCCATGCTGACCGTCGGCCAGCCGTAGTTCTTCCCCGCTTTGACGATGTTGATCTCGTCACCGCCATTGGGACCGTTCTCGCTGTTCCACAGTTCGCCAGTCACGGGATGGACGATGAGCGCAAGCGAGTTGCGATGTCCCCACGAATAGATCTCCGGCTTGAACTCAGGCTGCTTCACGAACGGATTGTCCGGCGGCACAGTCCCATCGTCTTTGAGACGCAGAATCTTGCCCTTGTGGATGTTCTTCTCCTGCCCTTGTCCAAAGTTGGCGCCACCGCCTGATCCGGTCGTCATGTAGAGCATGCCGTCGCGGCCGAACACGATGCGCGAGGCAGAACCGCCGGCGCCGTCCCACCACGGTTCGGCGACGAAAATGTCTTTGACATCTTTCAACGCATTGCCTTCGAGCCGGCCGCGCGCGAGTACGGTCGCCATCATGCCGTCTTCGC
This sequence comes from Vicinamibacterales bacterium, assembly GCA_036565925.1. Taxonomy (GTDB): domain Bacteria; phylum Acidobacteriota; class Vicinamibacteria; order Vicinamibacterales; family UBA2999; genus Gp6-AA40. The sequence continues at coordinate 3,709 of DATCXH010000432.1, read as the reverse complement.
GACCCTTGTTGTAGGTGAGATAGACGATGTGGTTCTCGGCGAATTTCGGATGGAGTGCGACGTCCATCAACCCCGAGAGACGCTGCGCCTTCACGGCAGGCACGCCGCTGATCGGCGTGGGATCGAGCACGCCGTTCTTCAGCAGCCGCAGCCGTCCGGGTCGCTCGGTGATGAGCGCATTCAGGCCACCTGCCCCGAGCGGAGTCGAGGGGTCGGGCAGCCACGCGACACTCCACGGATTGACGAGCCCCTTCGCGACGACCGACATGCGGATCTTCACGCCCTCGGCGGCTTCGATCGTCCACGGGCCATCGCCGAATGCCGCGCGCGGGATCGCCAGCGGCGGTCCGCCGGTGCGGCCCTGCGAAAATGTCACGACTGTGGATGCCAGAATGAATGTGAAAGTCAGAGCTCGCATCAGCAACTCCCGCCGGGTCCTAAAACCAGGACCCGGCCTACGGGTTCAATTATCGAATTGCGATCGGCTGACGTAGGGCGGGTCTTGTCCTTTAGACCCGCCGTCGGAATCTATCGAATCGCAACGGGGTTTCCCGGAGACCCTGTAGCGCCCTTGAGTCTCAACGGCGCGAATGAGTACATGAACTCGTAGGCGTTGTCACGCGCCAGTTCGGCCGTGATGAGGTTCTCGTGAAGATAGATGCCGTTGCGGGTCAGCAGCAGCTGATGAACCGGCGCCGACAGCGACGCATCAGGGTTCGGCATCACCTCGACACCCCACTGATCCGCGCCGACAACGACGACCTCGGCATCAACGAGGAACTGCGCAGCCGCGATCCCGATACCGGGCTCGGTCGCACCGAACTTGGTGTTGTCCTTCATCCACAGCGACGACCATCCCGTGTGAATGAGCACGACATCGCCCGATCGAATCTGGACGTTCTCTTTCTGCAGCGCGCCCTTGAGATCGGCCACGGTGATCTCGTAGGTCGGCGCCAGCTGCGCGACACCTTTGAACTTGGCGACGTCGATCAGCACACCGCGGGTCACGATCGCACCGACATTCTCGATACCGAGCTTGGTAAATCCCTCGGCGTGCGCGAATTCGGTTCGCTTGTTCCCGTTGTAGAAGAGATCGCCGATGCCGAAGTGACCGAGGCTGTCGAACTGCGTGCCGATCTGTCCGAGCTCGCCGCTGATGATCTCGTCGTGATAGTTCGCCTGGTTCTTGCCAGGCATGTGGAATGGATACGGAATGCGAATACTGTAGTGGCGCGTCCCAAACATGGGCATGCCAGCTTCGTAGACGTGACCGAGCTGATAGAGCTGACCCTTCTGGATCGCGTTCTTCGCCTCGAGCACTTTGGCCGGGGTGATGCGATTCGCCGCACCGCGCTGATCGGCGGCACCCCAGCGTGAGGGATACCACCGATCGGTCTGACCGTTAGCGATTGTGGCGGCCGCGATCACCGCGATTGAGCCCGCAAGGACTACCCAGTGTCTTCGAGTCACGTCCCGCCTCCCCATGGCGGGTGTGAAGACCCGCCTCTGCGTGTCGGTTTGCCACGGCGGGTCTGAAGACCCGCCTCTACGCTATTTTTTGTCGAGCTGTGCGAACACTTCCTTCGCCGCGCGGAACGAATCGACGCCGGCAGGCACGCCCGCGTAGATCGCCACCTGCATGAAGACCTCGCGGATCTCCTCGCGGCTGACGCCGTTCGTCAGGGCACCGGCGATGTGCAGACGCAATTCGTGTGGCCGGTTCAGGCAACTGATCATCGCCAGGTTCAACAGGCTTCGCGTCTTCTTGTCGAGCCCTTCGCGTCCCCACACGGCTCCCCAGCAGTACTCCGTGACCAGCTCCTGCATGGGCATGCTGAAGTCGTCGGCCTGCTTGAACGCGTTGTCCACGAACTCCTTGCCCAGCACCGAACTCCGAATCGCACGGCCCTTGTCGAACGTTGCTTTGTCCATCTATATCTCCGGTTGGTGGTTAGTGGTCGGTGGTTGGTGGTCAAACCATCAACCTTTGATCTCTACGCCGGCCCACTCCTCGACGACCTTCGCGATCGATGTGAAGTCGGAATCGGCGCCGAATTTCGCCTGCGTGATCGCCAGCATCTGCCGCACCGCCGCTCCGGCGACCATCGGCACGCCGAGCGCTTCGGCCTCGTCGATGCACAGGCGCACGTCCTTGTACGACAAGCCAGTGGCGAATCCGAAGTCGAACGTGCGCGGCAGGATCGATCGCGGGAACTTGTCCTGCGTCGCGCTGTTGCGTCCGCTGCCGGCATTGATGATGTCGATCAGCACCCTCGCATCAAGGCCCGCCTTCACACCCATCGCCACCGCTTCTGACGACACGACGATCGCCGACGCGGCGAGGAGATTGTTGGCGAGCTTGGCAATCTGCGCCAGGCCGGGCTTCTCGCCGACGTAGAAGGTCTTGCCAAAATTCTTGAGCACCGGGTCGACGGTCGGGAACGTCGCCTGCGCGCACGACACCATCACCGCCAGCGTGCCCTTCGTCGCGCCGGCAACGCCGCCGCTGACGGGAGAGTCGACCCACGCGACGTTGCGCTCGCCGGCAGCCTTGGCGACAACCTTCGCCACGCTCGGTCCGGTCGTTGACAGATCGATCAGCGTCTTCATCCGCGAGCCGCGCAGAATGCCTCTGTCACCGACGCTCACCGCGTGCACGATCGGCGGTGTCGGAAGGCTCATGAGAACGATCTCCGCCGCCGAGGCCACGTCCTCGGCCGACGCCGCAGACTTCGCACCCCGCGCGACGAGCGCGTTCACCGCTTCCGCGTTGGTGTCGTACACCGTGAGCGGATATCCCGCGTCGAGCAGCCGCACCGCCATAGGCCCGCCCATGCGGCCCACACCGACAAACCCCAGCTCTGTCAAGTTCCCTCCCAGGTAGCTCGTAGCTCGTAGCTGATAGCCCCTACCAGCTACCGACTACCACCTACCAGCTATCTCTGTATGAATGGATTCGGGACGTTCTGCGCCGTCGAGATCCACACGCTTTTCACCTGCAGATATTCCTTGATCATTTCCTGTCCGCTCTCGCGGCCGAGTCCCGATCGCTTGTAGCCGCCGAACGGGGACAGATAGCTCACCGCTCGATAGGTGTTGATCCACACCGTGCCGGCCTGAAGCTTCTCCGCCATCTTCAGCGCGCGGCGCATGCTCGTGGTCCACACACCGGCCGCAAGACCATACACTACGTCGTTGCCGATCCCGATCGCCTCCTCTTCATCCTCGAAGGGAATCACCGCGAGGACGGGACCAAACACCTCCTCCTGCGCGATCCGCATGCGATTGTTGACGCCCTCGAAGATCGTCGGCTCGACGAACCAGCCATTGCCACACTCCGGCCGCGTCGCCCGGTCGCCGCCGAGCACGGCGCGCGCCCCTTCGCCCTTCGCGATATCGATGTACTTCAAAATTTTTTCGAACTGTGGCTTGTTCGTCACCGGACCGATCTGCGTATCCGGACTCATCGGGTTGCCCATCTTCGCCGTCTTCGCAAACGCGACGAGGCGACTGAGGAACTCGTCGTGAATGCTTCGCTGCACGAGCAGACGCGAACCCGCGATGCACGTCTGTCCCGTCGCCGCGAAGATGCCGGAGATGACTCCCTTAATCGCATTTTCAATCTCGGCATCGTCAAAGACGATGTTGGGCGATTTGCCACCGAGCTCCATCGTGACGTGCTTCATGCCGCGAGCGGCAGTTTCGTAGA
>DATCXH010001047.1:0-3369 GCA_036565925.1 Vicinamibacterales bacterium | reverse complement strand
CTACGCCGCGCCGATAGCGAATCGCCCGCGCCGCGGCTTCTCGCAGCAAGTCATCCATAAGGCCATTCTGACGCCGTGTACGGAGAACTTGTGTGACTCAGTGCGATGACAATCCAATGAACTGCGCGACTACTGCGTACTCTGAGAACGTTGCGACAACGTGAAATCAGGGCGCCCACTTACGGAACATCGTTGCAAACCCTGAGCGGCCTCGTAGGGCGTTCGCCGGAACAGCTCATTTTTTGGACGCGAGGAACTTCACCAGCGTCTCAAGCGAAACGGCAATGCGCTTGCTAGTAGTTCAGCCAGCGTATACCCCCGGTTGTCTGTGGAAGGCGGTGGCCATGGTAACAAGTCCAAGTGGATCGAGGAGTCCTTTCGACCGAGTTACCGACTTTCTCCTGACGGTGATTGTGATCCTGGTGGTGGCCGGGTGCGCGATTCTCGTCGATATGCTTCAGTAATTCTGATGGCGCACGCGAGCCGCCCTGGCATCGCTTTCAGACACCGTCGAGTAGATCTCCGGCTATGGATTTTGTGTGGGCGCCAGATGGAGAATCATCGGGTGCGTTGTGGGTCACACGTACTGCCCACGACATCCGACGGTTACCCTCGCTTTCGAGACGCGAGGCAATCTATCGGAGGCTCAGATGCGTAGCGTGTGGTCCCTCGTTGGTCTGATCTTGTGTGCAGCGCCGGTCGTGGCCGCACAGCAGCCAGCAGTCGCACCTCCCCCGCCTGCGTTGAGTCTGTCGTGTCCGGCTGCCGTCACCATCCAAGCGGGCGACGGGAACACGGCGCTGGTGACGTTCCCGGCGCCGACATCAACAGGCGGGGTCGCGCCAATAACAATCGTCACAACTCCGAACAGCGGCGGCGCGTTTGAAATCGGCACGACGCGCGTCACCGGTACGGCTATCGATGGCGCGGGCCAGAAGGCGAGCTGCACGTTCAGTGTGACGGTGAACGGGACGCGTCCGGCCGCGGCTGCCGCGGCCCGACCACCCGCGGCGACGACGCAGCCAAGCGGCATTGTCTTCAGCAACGGCTTCGAAGGCGACGCCCCGTTGGGCTGCACGCTCGAAGGCTTGCTGCAACGCAACACCACACAGCCGTGGGACGATTTTGGACCGCATGTCGGGGCGACATGCGCATCAGGGCAACAGATCGCGGAGGTCGTTGAGGGCAACTCCTGCGAGGGGTCGCGCTCGATGCAGGTGAATTTCCGGCCTGATGGTTCGCAGAACGGTCCCGACTACCGCGTGATCAAAACCTTCGGCAGCCAGAAAGAGATCTGGGCTCGCTGGTGTACCCGCTACTCGAAGAATTGGGTCTTTGCCGGAGCGGACCATAAAGTCGCGATCTTCGGTAATAGCCAGGGGACGTCGCAGGATGTGTATTTCAATATCCGCGGCAACGGCAATGGCCCTGTCGGCCGTCCGGTGATCGGCATTACGCCGGGCGACTCGATGTTCAGCGACGAAGGCGTTCAGATTCGCGGCGGTGACTGGATCGTCTTCGAACTCCACATTGTGTGTGGCCCCAACGGACGGGTCGAAGCCAAAATCAACGGTCGCCAGTTGAAGCTGCGCAACGAAGCCGGCAGCCTGCAGAACATCAATAAGCTCGATCCCTGCACCGGCGATGTGGGCTACATCAAGCTCGACACCACGTACAACGCGTACAACTACCCCTCGAGACTCGGGTTGACGATGAACATGTGGTACGACGACATCGCCGTCAGCGCGGGCGGATGGATCGGGCACTGAGCTGCACGCCGAGTCCTTCGAGTCAGTGCGCGCCGCAGACAAGGGCCGCCATCGGCGCGGAGCGGTAACCCCGTAGAGCCCAATCGCAGCGAGGTACTCCCCGAGGCTAAGGCACCGCTGCCTCGTATCCGATACGTACAGCGTGCCCGATCTCAAAAGACTTGCAGCTGGTTTCGCATTCTTGCTCTGTGTCGCCACGACCAGCACGGCGACGGCGCAACAACTCGCCCCCGGCCAGGCCGAAGGCGCCGCCTTCATCGGCGGTGTGACCGACGGTGGCGGGTTCACATTCGGCGGCGGCCTCCACTATGTGTACGACGCACGCTGGATGTTCGTCGGCGAACTTGGCTATCTCACCGGCGGTGATGACTTCAATGGTGTCGTGCAAGGCGTTGGCGTCGGCGTCGAAAGCAGCGGGATTTCAATCGATCTCAACGCGCATTACCTGTTTCCACCACAAGCCAGCAGTCAGGGGCTCACGCCATATCTGCTCGTCGGTCTCGGAATCCTGCGCGGAAGCGCGTCGACCACGGTCTTCGGGACCACCACGAGCGTGTCTGATACCGACGCCGGCCTGAACATCGGTGGCGGCGCACGCTGGCAAGCGGGATTGAACTGGGGTGTTCAGCCCGAGCTGAAAGTGTTCGTCTCGGACAACAGCAGCGTCCGATTCAGCGTCGGTCTCTACTATCAATTCGGGCGTTAGCGCTCGTCCTGACGCAAAGCCACTGGCGACGCGATCGGCACGATCGCGTCGCGCTAGCTCACGGCCGCACCGTTGATAGAATCGCGACCAGCATCTGAGCCTTCGTGCGAATGTTTCCGTTGTTCATCGTCATCGCATTCCTCGCCCCAGCATCAGCGCAGGACGTTCCACAGGTCTCGCCCGCGATGTCGTTCTTCATCACGAGCACCGGCCGCGGTTTCGGTGGAAATCTGGGAGGCCTCGCGGGTGCAGACGCAATTTGTCGCCTGCGGGCAACAGCCGTTGGACGCGGCGATCGATTGTGGCGCGCGTATCTCAGTGCACCATCGTCGGCGGACTCGCCAACGGTCAACGCGCGAGATCGAATCGGTCGCGGTCCGTGGATCAACGCGCAAGGAATTCAAATCGCGGCCAACGTCGAAGAGCTCCACAGCGAGAGCGTCAATCTCACGAGAGATACGGCCCTCACCGAGGCGGGCGCGCAAGTGGCACCAACCAGACACGACATCCTCACCGGCAGCAACGCCGACGGCACGCTGTATACCCGAGGCGACGCGACGTGCCGTGGGTGGACCAGCCTGAGCGAGGGTCGCGCGATGCTGGGGCATCACAACCGCAGCGGCGGAGGCCAGGGCGACTCCTGGAATTCGGCCCACCTGTCGCGCGGCTGCTCGCAGGCGGCGTTGCGCGCCTCGCTCGGCGACGGACTGCTCTACTGTTTCGCCGCCGATTGAGAGCGTCTCCGGATCGGCGGCTGAAGCGCCGATCTACAAAGAATGCGATGGCTACTCGGTACGCAGCGCGAGCATCGGCGCCAACGTTGCGGCTCTCAACGCGGGCACGACGGAGGCGATGAATGCCGCGAACGCGAGAGACGCGGCGGCGACACTCAAC
>DATCXH010000331.1:0-7214 GCA_036565925.1 Vicinamibacterales bacterium | reverse complement strand
GCAACGGCGGCTCCGGCTGCTCAGCCCTATGCGACTCTGGCGCAAGTGATGCGCGGGATTCCGTTCCCGAATTCAAACATCATCTTCGACACGCAGAGTCTCGATCCCGCAGCGCAGAAAGACAAGAAGCCCGGTGAGGCCCCTGCCGGCGCGTCAGCGCAATACAACAGCGTCTATGGCGGATGGCAGGCTGTCGAGAACGCTGCGCTCGCGCTCGAGGAGACCGCAAACCTCATCACGATCCCTGGTCGTATGTGTGAAAACGGAAAACCCGTTCCACTCAACGACGAGGCGTACAAGAAGGCCGTCGCCGGATTGGTCGAAGCAGGGAAGGTGGCGTACAAGGCTGCGCAGTCGAAGAATCTGGACGCGATGCTCGAAGCGGGCGGCACAGTAACTGATGCGTGTGCGGCGTGTCACGAGAAGTATCGCGACACCAAAGACACCAAGGATCGCTGCACGCCTGGTGGTGCTCCGGAATCCGCGAAGTAGGAATCAATGGCAGACCTTTTCAAACCGCTGCACGACCTGTTCTTCGCTATCTCGGAAATGGAGAACAGCATCGCGCTGCGCGAGTCGCAATTCACCTGGCCGTTGTTCGAAGTGGTGCACGTGGTCTTCATGTGCCTCTTCGCCGGGCTGATCGTGATGATGGATCTGCGGCTGCTCGGCGTCGGCAATATGCAGACGCCGTTCACGCAGTTACAGAAGCGGCTCTTCCCCTGGCAGATGGTCGGGATGACCGGCGCGGCGATGACCGGTCTTGTGCTGGTCTTCGGCGACCCGATGCGCTTCTACGGCAACATCTTCTTCTGGATGAAGATGCTGATGATGGTGATTGCGGCGGTGAACGCCATGGCGTTTCACTACATTACCTACTTCAGCGTGGACACATGGGACAACGCCAGGGTGCCGCCGTTTGGCGCCAAGCTCGCCGGTGCGCTCGGCGTGGCCCTCTGGGGATTCGTGATCATCGCCGGCCGACTCATTCCGTATAACTGGTTCCAGAATTAATCAGGAGACGATCCCACAATGCTCGAGCCGTACTTCCAGTGGATGAACGACCTCGCCGTCAGTAAGGCCATCGGTGAATCGATCTGGATCTATCCACTGGTTCAGGCGATTCATCTCCTCTTCCTCGCCCTCTTCGCTGGCTCGCTGTTGATCGTCGATCTGCGTCTGATGGGTTGGGGCATGCGCGAACAACCTGTCGCCAAGGTCGCCCGTGACGCATGGCCGTGGATGATTCTGGGCTTTGTTGGTCTCGTGGTGACCGGCATCCCGCAACTCATGCAGAACGCCATGCGCGAGTACTTCAGCGAGTTCTTCTGGATCAAGATGTACATCCTGCCGGTCGCGCTGATCTACACGCTGACGATTCGACGGATGGTCTCGATGGCGGACGAATCGCGCGTCGCTCCGGTGATGAGCAAGCTCACCGGGTTCGCGTCGATCCTGTTGTGGATTGGAGGCGTGGCGATTCCCTCACGCCTCATCGGACTCTTTACGTAGGTCGCGTATCAGCTGACGTACGGGCGGCTCTTGGCCGACCCAGCCGCCTCTTCAACGCTCCGAACCTTGCCGGTGCCCACAGCGAACAGGAATCCGGCAAGCACTACCGTCATTCCGAATACGACCCAGATCATGAGCCAGGTCCCGAGCCAGGGGGCGTAGGTCCCCTTGGCTTCGGCCGAGGCGCCATCCGGCAGCAGATTCCAGCCGAACGTCAGGCCGACGATACCTAATGCGAGGACGAGGATCGCTACCGCGATCCACTTGCTGTTCTTCATCGGTGAGTGGTCTCCCAGGGTAGTCGCGCCCGCGCATTATACCCGTTGAGTATCGGAGCGCGGACCCTTCATTTTCTTGACATTCGTCGATCTTCGCCCGTAACCTGCGGGATCACTACTTGTCAGAGCAGTGGAGGCCGGGGGAGATGGTAGCGGGGCACTACCGCCTCTTCTTGGTCACTGTGTGCGTCCGAGCGGGTGGCGCACTTCTTAGGAGAAAGAGACGTGATGCGAAGACTCGTAAGCGTGCTCACCGGGGTCTTGTTAGCGACCCTGGTGCCTTCCGTCGTGTACGCGCAGGCGTCCATTGCGGGAGTGGTGAAAGACGCATCCGGCGCGGTACTGCCGGGTGTCACTGTGGAAGCGGCAAGCCCTGCTCTCATTGAAAAAGTGCGGTCGGTCGTCACTGATGACTCCGGCCAGTATCGAATCGTTGATCTCAGACCGGGCACCTACTCGGTCACCTTTACACTCACCGGCTTTTCGGTCGTCAAACGCGAAGGCATCGAACTGTCTGGCTCGTTCAACGCGACCATCAATGCCGACCTCAAGGTTGGCGGTCTCGAGGAGACGATCACCGTCACCGGTGAATCACCGATCGTCGACACGCAGAGCATTCGTCGTCAGACGACACTCGATCACGAGATTCTGACGACTGCTCCGACGGCGCGCTCCTGGGCGGCGACAGCGGTGCTGATTCCCGGCATCGTGACGCAGGCCGGTGCCGCCGCAGACGTGCAGGTCACGCCCCAGATGACCGTGTTCGGCGGCATGGGTGGACGTGGCAACGAAGGTCGCATGCAGGTCGATGGTCTGAACACCGGCGCGGCGTTGAACGGCGGTGGTGTCTCGACTTACGTCGCCGACGTGTCGAACGCTGCTGAAGTCGTGACGACGACCTCCGGTGGATTGGGCGAAGCCGAAGTCGGCGGTCCCACGCTGAGCATCGTCCCACGCAGCGGCGGCAACAACATGTCGGGAATGGCGTATCTCTCGGGTGTGTCGCGAGGAATGGTCGGCGACAACTATTCTGATGCGCTGCGCACGGCAGGCCTGCAGACCCCGGGCAAGTTGATCAAGCAGTGGGATTTCACGGGTGGCGTCGGCGGTCCGATCGTTCGCGATCGGATCTGGTATTACGTCACGGCGAGAGACGAAGGGCAGCACCGGACGATTCCCGGCATCTTCCCGAACTTGAACGCCAACAATCCCAACGCGTGGGAGTACATCCCCGATCGCACGAAAGAGGCGCGTGGCGCCGAGAGCTTTCAGCTGTACAGCGCGCGCTTCACGGTGCAGGCGACTCCGCGCAACAAGTTCAACGTGCACTGGGACTGGCAGGTGCCGTGTAACGGCGCGGCCGTGACAACCGATGCTGACGCGTGTCGCACACAACCCGACGATGCGGTGATGGGTGCGCTCGGCCTCGGCGGCTTGTCGGCGACCACGTCGCCGGAAACCTCGCAGTATCTGCACGTGCTCGTGCAGAACCGTCAGTTCACGTGGTCGTCTCCCGTCACCAACAAGCTGCTGCTCGAAGCAGGTCTCGGTTCGTACACCGCGAAGTGGGGACCGAACGAGGCGCCCGGCAACCTGACGAGGAATCTGGTGCGCGTCACCGAGCAGACCGCTCGCAACGGCGCGGTCGCGGGTCTGCAGTATCGGTCGCAGAACTGGGCCGAGGACTTCGACAACCCGAACACGTGGCGCGCGGCCGCGTCGTATGTGACCGGCGCGCACAGCTACAAGTTCGGCTACATCGGCGGATTCCTGCGCGAGGACATCGAGAACCACGGCAACGATCTGAATCTGGCCTACACCTTCAACGGCGGTCTGCCGAGCCAACTCACACAGAGCCTCCGGGTGTTCAGGCAGAAGGACCGCGTCAGATACACCGCGATCTACGCGCAGGATCAGTGGACGATGGGGCGCATGACGCTGCAGGGCGCGCTGCGTTTCGATCGCGCGTGGAGCTACTCGCCGGAACAGACCATTGGTCCGACCAACTTCCTGCTCACGCAGCTGTCATTCCCCGAGACGCCTGGCGTGGATGCCTACAAGGACATCTCGCCACGCGGCGGTGTGGCGTACGACGTCTTTGGAAATGGCAAGACCTCGGTAAAGGTGAACTTCGGCAAGTACCTCGAGCCGGCCAGCAACCTGAACGGCAACTACTCGATCTCCAACCCGATCGCTCGCATCGCAACGTCGACCAGCCGCACCTGGAACGATGTCACGGCGGTGCCGGGCGGTATTCCTGGCGACTTCATCCCGCAGTGCAACCTGCTGCTGGTCGACGCCAACGGCGAATGCGGGCGCATGAATTCACCAACTTTTGGCACGAATCAGTTGGTGACAGCAGCGATCGATCCGGCGATTCTCAACGGCTGGAACGTGCGTCCGGGGGATTGGCAGATCGGCGCGTCGGTGCAGCAGCAACTGTTCCCACGTGTGTCGGTCGAAGCCGGTTACTTCCATCGCTGGCTCACGCACTTCACCACGACCGACAACACGGCGTTGTCGGCTGCGGACTTCTCGTCCTTCACGCTGACGGCCCCCTCGGATCCACGCCTGCCGGGTGGCGGCGGCTACGCCGTTCCCGGATTGCTGAACCTGACACCGGAAGGCTTCGCACGGATCCCGAGCAACAACGTCACCTTCTCGGACAACTTCGGCGGTCAGTCGCAGGTCTACAACGGTGTGCTCGTGAACCTCACGGCGCGCGCGGCGAACGGCTTGACGATGACGGCTGGTGTGAACAGCGGGAAAACGGTGAACGACTACTGTGACCTGCGGGCCTCGCTGCCGGAACTGTCGCTCGGCTTTGGCGGCTCGATCGTCGGGCCGACCAACCCGTTCTGTCATCAGGATCCGGGCTTTGTCACCAAGGTGACCGGGCTGGTCTCCTACACGGTTCCGAAGATCGACGTGCTGATCGCGGGAACCGTGCGCAGTGATCAGGGCGCACCGCTTCGCGCCACGTGGAATGCGCCGAAAGACACCATCTCGGCCATTCTCGGCCGGACGGCCCAGGGAGCAGGCAACACGATTGCCGTTGATCTGATCGCGCCCGGTGAAGTCTGGGGCGACCGCGTCAACGAAGTGGACTTGCGCTTTGCCAAGATCGTTCGCTTTGGCGGTACGCGCACACACGTCGGGATCGACATCTTCAACATCCTGAACTCCGACGCGATCCTCACTTACAACCAGACCTTCGCGCCGGGTGGCGCATGGCTGGCTCCGCAGTCGGTGCTGACGCCGCGCTTCGTCAAGGTGAGCGCGCAGATCGACTTCTAGTTAGTGGTTGGTGGTTTGGTGGTGGGGCGTCCGGCCCTGCCACCAGCCCAACTAACGACCCGACTCCGACCACCCAGCACCCACCACCAACCAGTCGACTCGTTAGAGTTCGTCGGGTTCTTCGTTGTACCCAGTGGACAACTGGCGTTACCATTGGGCCACACTCGAATGCCTGCTTCACGTCTTGGCAGTGCCAGGATGCTTCTTTCACCGCGCGAGCCGCTCGTGGCTGGCGGGGCAGCAGAGGCATTCGAGCGACAGCTCCAGCAGCTGATTCGTGCCGGATACCGCAACCTGGTCGTCGACCTGGCCGAGGTTGATTCCATCGACAGCGCGGGGATCCGCGCGCTCGTGCGCGCACACACCAGCGCGCGACGCGTCGAAGGGACGCTCCGGCTCGCAGCGGCGGGGCGAGGTGTCGCCAAGGTCATCGAGCTCTCGAATCTCGGTGGAATTTTCCAGATCTACGAATCGGTCGATGCGGCAAAGATCGCCGCGTGGCCGTGGGACGCGATCAGGGCGATAAGTGGCGGCACCGCGCTGTGTGCCACGCTGGTCTGGGCCGGCGTCACGTGGCCGGTCCAACTCTCGGGTATCAGCGCAACGGCCGCAACGGCGCTTACTGACACGTCCGGGGCAACGGTCCTGACCGTGCACCCGTTTGTCGAGCTCGCCAAGCTCGTCGCCGCAGCGCTCATCGGCATTCTCGTCACCGCAGTTCATCAACCGGCCTCGCGGGATCGTGGCAACAGCCGATCGATGGAGCAGGCGCAAATGCTGCTCTGCATGTCTGGCGCATTGATGATGATCATCATCGGCAACTCGCTGGCCCGCGCCTTTGGCATCGCCGGTGCGGCGAGCATCATCCGCTTCCGAACGCCGGTGGACGATCCGAAGGACGTAACGATTCTGTTCCTGCTGATGGGACTCGGCATGTCGGCGGGTCTCGGTGCATTTGCCGTGGCTGGTCTCGGTACAGCGTTCCTGTGTCTGACGCTCGTCGCTCTCGATGTGATGGCCAAGCAGCAGACCCGTGTGATGTCAGTGGAGATCGTCGCCGACGGCCGCACGTTCCCGTCGACGCGCGTCGAGGAGATCTTTGCGCGCAATCAGATCGTCTTCGAACCGCGTGAGATCGCGCAGGCTGACGATGTCACGGTGAAGTATCACGCGTGGCTCGACCCGCGCACATCCCTCGACGATCTCAGCGCGCAGTTGATGCGCGAGGTCGCTGGGCTGACGTCGGTGTCGTGGGAGCATCCCAAACGCGTATGACGGTGGAACGGAATCGTCCGCTTCGCGATGCTGTGGTCACCGCACCCGGCCATCGCCGCGACCTCGTCATCACGACGATTCGCCAGGCACGCGAGCGTCTCGTGCTGTCGTTGTATCGCTGCAACGACAAGGCAATCTTCGACGAGTTGAAACAGGCGCGCACGCGTGGTGTGCAGGTGGACGTGCTGGTGACGTCGCGATCCGGAGGCGGACGGAAACGGCTGCGAAAGTTGTGGGAGGCACTCGAAGAGACCGGCGTCTCACTACATCCGCACACCGATCCGGTGGTGAAGTATCACGCCAAGTATCTGGTCGCCGACGATGGCCCCGCGCTCATCGCCTCGCTGAACTTCACCCGCAAGTGCTTCGCGAAGACGATCGATGCGATTGTGGTCACCTACGATCCCGACGTCGTGAGCGGTCTGCGCGCCTTGCTGACCGCCGACTGCGGACATGAAGCCATGCCTGAACGGTTGTCGTCGCGACTGATTGTCGGTCCGGAAAACGCAAGACGGCAGTTCACGTCGATCATCGCGCAGGCCTCCTCGAGCGTGCGACTGATTGATCGGAAAGCGTCCGACCCAGCACTGATGTCGCTGCTCCAGACGCGGTCGTCTGAAGGCGTGCGCGTCGAGTTGTATGACGGAAAGCGGCTCTGCGGTCTGCGTTCACACGGGAAGATCATGCTGGTCGATGACCGGTTGGCCGTGGTCGGCGGACTGTCGTTGAATCCCATGAGCCTCGATTTCCGACGCGAGGTTGCTGTCGCGGTGACGGAGCCGGCCGCGGTTGCCGAGGTCGCCGGCCTGTTCTCGATCGTGGCGGCCAGCGAGGCCGCCAAGGTACCACCGC
>DATCXH010000723.1:0-2784 GCA_036565925.1 Vicinamibacterales bacterium | reverse complement strand
CGGACCGTGAGCCCGGTGATCGCGAGGCGTCCCGGAAGAACACGGATGCCACGTGAATCCGTTCGGCTTGGGTTCGATCTGACGCTTGCGACTTCAAATGCCGGCGCGCTGCTTTCGGCTGTGCGCGATTGAACAGCGGCGACAATTCGCAGCGGAGATGCGGTCAGTAGTGCGACGCCAACAACGAGCATCAGCGGTATGCGAGGAAACCCGTGCATGACAGCGCCTCCTGTCGCGTTGGACACCGATGCGTCGCCGCGGCTCCTCCCGCGCCGGCTTAGTGCTCACCCGCCACCATGATGGCCTCGTCAGTTTGGCGTGAGCGTCGAGACGGCGTCGACAACGATCACGTCGTAGGGCGCGCGGGTCGTCCCGAGCCTCAGGCCAAGCTGCTCGCGTACTGCGGTTACGAGCGCCGACTGTTCATCGACACCAATCGTCGATATCTCCTGCCCCGCGGCGATGTCCCCCGTGCCCCACTGCAGATCGATGTCAAATACGCCGGCCATACCGCTGCGATCGACGACAGGCGCGCCCATCAACGGTTCCAGCGAGCGCGCCAGCTGCGTCATCGACCAGAGCCCCTTGATGAAAAAGAGGGTCATGAACCTTCGGCATTGAGGAGCCGCGGGCGCCGCCGTTGCACAGTCGGTCTGCGACGAGGTCTTGAGCTTCGGGCCCAGCACACCCGGACTCGATTGCGTGAGCTCGTAGACCGTCAACCGACGTTGCTCGCGATGCACGCGGAGACCAAGGCGGTCGGCCAGCAGACGCTGAAGCATCAGCCGAACCTCGTCCTGTGATGCATCCGGCGGAGCGAACGTCGCCGCGATGTCGTACCGCCGCTTGGTCGAACTCGGCGCGTCGGCGAGCTGGTACTCGCGAATGCCGTACGCGGTTTGAATGATCCACTCGAGAGAGAGATTAGTGACAGTGAACCGGCCCGGCTGACGACGAAACACGCCGTCCAGACTGCCGGAGCTGTTCTCTTTGATGGAGGCGACGTCGAAGGCCGGGGTCTGAGCCCGCACAACGAGCGACAGCCATCCGGCGCCAATCACGGCACACAATAACGTGAGGGCCGCCTGCTTCATCTTGCGCATGTTATACACATAGCACAATGAATAACCGGCGTCTGGAACTAGAGGCCACATGAGCACGCACTCGACCGATACCGCTGCAAACCGTGCGAACAACGAAGAGGCGAACAGAAACCTCGCGGCGATCAGGCCGTCCTTCATCGTGAAGGACTTGCAGACCTCGATTACCTACTACCGCGAGCGCCTCGGCTTTCAGCTCGACTTCCAGGGTCCAGACGAGGGCCCGTTCTGGGCTGGAGTGAGCCGCGATGGGATCGGCATCATGCTCAAGGCCGTGGCGTCCGACGTGCCGCCCATTCCAAACCACACCCGGCACGAATGGGCGCCTCCGGACGCGCTCATCTACAGTACGGACCCCGATGCGCTCTTCGAGGAGTTCAGCCGGCGCGGTGCGACGTTCGTCAAGACGTTGTCGTTCGTCGAAGAGGGGCTGTGGGGATTCACGATCAGCGATGCCGACGGGTATGTCCTCGTCTTCTACCAGCTTCGTAACACATAGGGCTATACCCCACGCCTCAACGGAATTCCGCCTCGGCGTTGTCGATGTAAGTGCGGTAGCCGTCGGGGTCGATGAAGGCGTCCACCGGGTTCTTCGCGCCTTTGCTCGCGACGAATTTTTTGTAACGTCCCCATGATCGACTACTCGACGTGACCCAGATGTCAGCGGGAAGGCTGCGAAGCACTCGCAAGCTGCGCTCGATCTGGGTGCGTTCCTCTGCATACCGCATCCCGAGCGGTGCCGCACCGAGCGGGCAGACGCTGACGACGTTCAGCACGCGATCACCGTCGCGGACCGGAAACGACCACGAGGTGCAGCCGCGCGTGCTGCCGCCGGTGACGTGCGCGGTGAGCGCGATCGGTCCAACACGGATCGTGTCGCCGTCCTTGAACCGGTGGTCGACGCGCGCGGGTGCGTAGCCGAACAGCCCAACCTGGAAGAGCATTCTGAGCGGCAGGAACATGTCGGCGTTATCGCCACCGGAGGCAAGAATGGGCGCGCTCGCCTCGCTGGCCCAGAGCGTGGCGCCGGACGCTTGCTGGAGCGCTGCCAGCCCTCCCGCCTGCTCGCGAAGTGGAGTCGAATTCAGCAGCACTTTGACGTCTTTGATATCGAAGCCGAGCTGCGCAATGCTCGCGACGATCATGGGCCCGTTGCTTGGATAGCCGCCGTCGAGGACGACGTGACCTTCGGGCCCGGTGATCAGGAAGGCGGAGACCGCATCCGCGCCGACATAGTAGAAGTTGCCGGCAATCCGAAATGGCTCGGCGGGTCCCGGTCCGTTGCGGTCGACAGCCGCCTTCCATGCCCTGCCGAGAAACACCACGACGACGAGGGTGACGAGGAGGACGAAGGCGATCAACTCCCGTTTCGTGCGCCGCAGTGTTCCGCCCCTCTCGCTACGCAAACGATATCGATTCAGCCGACCTCGGGCTCCTCACGATCAGCAAGCGCGACCCGCGGAATGGAATCTTAGCGGGTGCTGGCTAGACTATCGCACGTCGGTCGCATCAACCCACACATCGCCTGTTGCGCGCACGTCTTTCCCATTCGACCGAATAAGCGTTGGACGGGCGTGCTCCGTGAACGCCAATCGCCACACGACCTAGCGCGTAGCCTGTGGTGTCGCGTGTAGCTTTCTTGGCAGGGAATGATATGCCGCGAAGTGGGGAGCGTCCCACTGTG
>DATCXH010000291.1:0-2095 GCA_036565925.1 Vicinamibacterales bacterium | reverse complement strand
CGAATATCACGCAGCGCTCGGCGAACTGATCTTCAAATACGAAGGCACGCTCGACCGCTATGCCGGCGACGGCGTGATGATCCTGTTCAACGCGCCGATCCAGTTCGCCGACCACACCGCGCGCGCGGTGAAGATGGCGGTCGAAATGCGCGACACCATCGGCGAACTGACCGGCAAGTGGCGCAACCGCGGCCACAATCTCGGCTTCGGCATCGGCATCGCGCTGGGCTACGCCACCCTCGGCCAGATCGGCTTCGAGCAGCGGCTGGAATACGCCGCGATCGGCAGCGTCACCAACCTTGCATCGCGACTCTGCGACGAGGCCAAGGCCAACCAGATCGTGGTGTCCAGGCGCGTCTACGGCATGGTCGAACAGTGGGTCGAGGGAAGGCCGATCGACGATCTCAACTTGAAGGGGTTCAATCACCCGATCCTTGCGGCGGAGATTCTGAGCTGGCGCGAGGAAGTCGACAACGTCGTCGATGCCGCGGCGGCGACGAGACGGATGAAGGGTTCGTAGCTGTCGTCCCTGCGTTCGCATGCACGACGCGGAGTGCTACGCCCACGCTCATTTCAAACTTCAAACAGCAACAAGTCTCCCGCGCTGCCGCACGACTGTCAGTGCCAACCGCGATGCTGCATTCGCGCGCGGCTCCGCGCCAGCTCTTCGAGGCTGCCGTCGATCTGCGAGCGGTACATGCCGATATCCTGGAGATGGCGATCGTCGAGCTTGCGCAGAGCCTCACGCGCGGCGTGCCGTTCGTGGCGCGCAACCACCGCCGCAACGAAGCGATTTATGAGACGGCGCAAGCGCGCCAGCCAACCCGCAGTTTGTGAAGCAAATGGCCTAGTGGCGGAGGTCGGATTGTTGGTCAGCATAGTCATGGCTATGTTCTTCAATGAGTGGGCCGGGATCCGGTGAGCTTGCCTGCCACCTTTCTATCGAAGGCCTGCTGCCAGCGTGCTGTCAGCAGGCTTCGGCGTATACGCCAAAAAGGCGCGACGAGCGTCGGACGCCGCTGGGTGAAGGATCAAAATGAGGAAGCGATGAGCCACATCGCCGGCAGGACCAGCCCGCCGGCGATGCAAGACGAAGCTCGTCAGGCCACCTTTCGTCCGGCCGCGAGATCCTTGACGGCTTGGGGGGTCAGCGGCTGACCGCCGATACCCCAATCGCCGCTCGCGACTTCGGAGATCTTGACCCACGTGACGCCGCGCATGTTTTCGCCTTCGATCGACACCATGGCGTCGGTGAGCTTCTTGATCATCTGGCTCTTCTGCTCGGAATTGAACACGTTCTCGACGACGTGAACCTCTATCAATGGCATGCCGTTCTCCTTGATGTTTTCCTCGCGGAAGCGAGGGCAGCATCAATATGCCCCGCGACGGCGGGCAAAGACTTTGAGACGGCTGTGATTTACTGTCCAGACCAGCTTGAGATGGCCGCGCAGCTATTGCGGACTTGATTATTTCAGCCCCGCGCACCTGAACCCTTCCAGGTAATACGCATTGTCCGCCTCGTGCTCGAACGGAAGTCCGGGCGCGAGCCAGGCCAGCGGGATATTGAGCTGGGCGCTACGGAGTTCATTCAGCGCGGCCCTGGCCGGTCGGATCATCACTCTCCATCAGGACCCTGCGAGCGCTCGCGCCGCACGTACATCACCTCGTCCAATTCACCACGATCAATCCCGGCACTCGCTCGAATTCACCGACATTGGCGGTGTCGAGCGTCAGTTCCCTGCGCCGTGCCTGCGCAGCGATCAGAACATCGTAGTTGCCGATCGGGATGCCGAGAGGCTTCAGATGGGCTCGGATGAACCCGGCCTCCCGCGCATCCTCTGCGTCGAACGGCAGGACGACGATATCCGCGCTGAAACCGTTCGATCCGGTCAACATTCTCGGCGATACGCGCGCTTTTCGCTGCGCCGTACCATCGTGCAGCGACGGAGCGGGCAGGGCAACGGGGCCACGCGCCAAGGCTTCCGCGAGGCGATCAACCACTTCCGGGGGACGACCATTAAGTGCCGCAATCGCGACGTTGGTATCGATACAGATCACGTCAACGCTGCAGCGTCATCATCATCGAGGATGGTGC
>DATCXH010000804.1:0-4100 GCA_036565925.1 Vicinamibacterales bacterium | reverse complement strand
TGAATATCAGCGGCAGTCACGACTACTGTCAAGGGTTACTGAACAGGTTTTTGACTACGTGAGAGGATAGTCCGTATTGGCGCGGGAGGATAGTTCGACCAGCTGCGACCGAGCCGCCTTCGCGCTTCGCGCTTCGGCGTGCGAGGCCTGGCGCGTCCCGCCAACGATCATCTCCGAGCGCATCACGGCTGCAGCGTCCGGGTCGATCCAGAACCGGCCCTGCGCGCGAAGATCGCGACAAGTGGGTGTTGACACCTAGGTCGGCACGTTGACGGTACGAATATACAGGCGCGAGGTCGAAACGCGCACTCCCCTTCATGATCGCCATGGCCATCTCGCGCTGCGCGTCGTGCGACGCCAAACAGATCCTTGAGCCGCGTCGTTCGTACGCAGGTTACAGGTAAGTGCGTCTCTCTGCTGAGCGAGCATTCCGCTGTTTATAATCCGACACACAGCAGACATCGGGGACACTTCGTCGCGCGATGCGCTAGACTCGGAACACATGGAAGACCGCTTCGCCTCCTTACGAAACGCCACCAAAGCTGCCGTTTTGGACGGCACCGGCGAGACACCATCCGAACTCCGACGCGCAGTTGCGACAGGCGAGGCACCGCCGAACCTCGCGCTGCTCGTGGAGAAGATCCGGACGCGCGCCTACACCGTCACCGACGCAGATCTCGAGGCGCTGCGCGCGCACTATTCCGACGAACAACTGTTCGAAATCATCGTCGCCGCAACATTCGGCGCGGCGTCAGAGCGGCTCGCGGCGGCTCGTCGTGCGCTGGAGGAAGCATGAGGCTCAAGAGTGTCGAGCGGGGCGATCGGCTGTCTTCGAAGCTGCTCTACACCTTCATCCGTTTCGTCTCAGGGTTCCGCGCACCCGACGTCGTCCGCACGCTGAGGTATCGTCGGGATTTTTTTGGGCGCCACCATAGCGTGCACACGCAGGCAGTGATGCGCGGGCCGTCGGAGTGGTCAGTTGGCGAGCGTGAGCTGTTTGCGGCGTTTGTCTCACGCGTGAACCAATGCGCCTTTTGAACGAACGCCCACGCCGCGGTCGCGGCGTCCGCCCTTCACAACGATGACCTCACGCAGCAAGTCCTCGATGACTATGCCAGTGCGCCAATCGACGAACGGTTGCGTGCGGTGCTGGGTCTTCTTGAAAAGATGACCCTCTCTCACGAGAGCCTCGGCCCCGATGATGTGCGGGCCGTACTCGCAACAGGCGTCTCGAAGGAGGCGATCGCCGAGGCGATGGAGGTCGCGTTTCTGTTCAACGTGTACGATCGTCTCGCCGACACAATGGGGTGGCACGTCCCCGACAAGGAGAGCGGGTACTACAACGTTTCCGCAAAACGACTGTTGAAGGACGGGTACGCCTGACCGAACGTTGGACGGGATCGCTTCAGTAGTTCCTTGGGTAAGAGCCGCGTCGGCGAAACACCATCAAATACACAAACGCGTTGAGCACCAGCACGAGGGCACCGAGCCCGTATTGGATGTCGCGCGGGAATGCGGGGTAGAGCATTGGAAGGAGGTAATGGTCGATGAAGCTCTCCGCGTAGATCGTTCCGCCGCCTTGCCCGCGGAACCAATTCTCGAGGGGCGTGAGCGGACAGACCCTCCTCGCGAACACCACCCACACACCCCACGCTAACGCGGGAACGTGCAGCCACACGAGCCGCGGCCATCGCGCAACGAGCACGCCACCGAGAACGACGAACAACACGAACGCGATGTGGACGACGACGGTGGTGTCCGCAAGGAGGCGGTAGGCCATGCCTCCATTCGATATCAAATCCCTGCGGTCGACAATTGACGGTCGGGCGTCCCTCCGGCGTTTCTGACTTCAGCGCCCGTCGTCCGCCGCTCGATCGTGTCGGCGATTCGCTTCGCATCTCGCGCAATCCCGTGAATCATCGTCGACGAGAACGAATGCAGGAAGTGCAAGCCGACGAAGTACAGCCCTGGCTCGTTGGCGACGATCCCGCTCTGATGGCGCGGCTCGCCGTCCGTTTCGAAGATCGGCAGATCGATCCAGGACAGACCGTTCCCAAATCCGGTGCACCAGATCACGTTTGTAACCTCGAGCGCGCGTCCGTCCTCGAGTACCGGCAGCCCGTCGACGACGCCGTGCATCTTCGCGACTCGCTGAATACCTGCCGCCGCCAAATGCTGCGGCTTCACGCGGATCAGTGGTGCCCCCTGCGTGAACATCTTTCGTCGCAGACGCCGGCCGATTGGCGTGCCGACGGTCAACAGCCGATGGAAGACGACGCGGAATAAGAACCGCATCAAGAACAACCGTGCCGCCAGTCCGTCGATGCGGAATGGCACGTGCCCGGTGTCGCGGCCCGACACCCACGTCGGGTGCTCGCGCGCCACCTCGATGGCGATCTCGGCGCCCGAGTTGCCGGCGCCAACAAGAAGAACACCACCGGGCTTCAATTGCCGTAAATTCTGATACTCGCTCGAGTGCATCTGCAGAATGTCGGGGCGGAGCTTCTTCGCGAACGCGGGCACGCGGGGAACCTGATAACTCGACATCGCCACGACCACATGGTCCGCTTCGAATCGCTCCGGACCCGCCTCAACCAGATACCGGCTGCCGACGCGGGTGACACGATCGACGCGGATGCCGTTTCGAACCGGCAGCTGAAATCGACGCGCGTAGGCTTCGAGATAGTCGGCCATGTCGTCTTTGGTCGGAAACGAAAACGGTGCGGCTGGAAACTTCATTCCGACGAGCCCGTCGAAGGCGGCCGGCGTAAACAGGCGGAGTGAGTCCCAGCGTTGACGCCACGCGTCGCCCACGCGTCGATTGGCGTCGAGAATGATGAACGGGCGACCCTGACGAGCCAGGTAATACCCAACCGAGAGTCCCGCCTGCCCGCCGCCGATGACGATCGTGTGAAACGCCTCCGGAAAGTGCTCGTCCGCCATGATCCACCTCGCCTGCCATTCTAATGACCGGCCGGATGCGACCGCATCGGCTGAAGTGCGCAGCGTGCGGAAAGCCGACCGTGGGTATTTCTATGTAGAAGACTCCATCAGCCGGTGCTCGAACGCGAATGCCGTGGCTGCGGCGCGGCTGGAGACGTCGAGCTTATCGAAGATGTTGCTGATATGTCGCGCGACGGTCTTCTCGCTGAGATCGAGTTCCTCGGCAATGGCCCGGTTCGTTCGGCCGGTCGCAACCAGACGAAGCACCTGAAGTTCGCGGGCGGTCAGCCCTGCAGCGGACGGCGCGGCGCCCGACGTCCGCAGCCGCGCAAGGTCCAGCGTCGCTCCGAGGCGTTGAAACGTCTGGCAAGCCGCATCGAGCTCGATGTCAGCGCTGTCCCTGTCGTGCAGAGAACGACACGCCTGCGCAATCAACACCTGCGTGCGCGCCGCCTCGTATGGTATTTCGAGCTCGCGCCAGAGCGTCCAGGCTGTCCGACACGCCGAAAGTGCCCCTGTCGGATCGCCTTCGGCAAGCAAGACCGCACCGCGCGCGCGGGCCGCCGTCGCTCGCACAAACGGTGTCGCGATCGTCTGCGCCAGTGCGTCGAGCTCGTCGGCCGCTTGACGTGCAGCGGCGATGTCGTCGCAGGCGAGCATGATTTCCACCGCGGCACTCAGGACCCTCGATCGCGCTCGGCGATGCGTTGACTCCTGCAGCACGCGACCGATCGCGGCCGCGGCATCGTCGCATCGGCCCTGAGCAAGGCGCAGCAGCGCCAGACCAGGGAACGGTGATCTGCCGGATTCGGCAGCCCTGCGATATGCCACCTCCGCCTTTTCGAGCTCGCCGCGCAATCGGTGCAGCTCGGCGACCTGATAGAGCGCTGCGCCGAATGCCGGTTGCCCGGGCGGTTCGGCCAGCCGCTCGCACGCCAGCAGCGCCTCGTGGAGCGCATCCGGCCAGACGCCCTGAAGTGAAATGATTTCCGCGCGATGCACGAGACACTCACCGCGATACGGCACCATGTCGGGCTGAGAGTCGCACCAGCGTGTCAGCGCGTGCGTCCATTCGCGAGCGCGTCCGATGTCGAAGAGATCGGAGCAGGCGGAGAGGACACTGCAGTACACGATTCCGGTGACGATCGCCGATACTT
>DATCXH010000177.1:0-3625 GCA_036565925.1 Vicinamibacterales bacterium | reverse complement strand
TCACATGGAAGCCGCCGATGAGGAACGCATAGCCGCTGTCCTTGAGGAGCTGAAAGATCGCGCGCGTGTCCTGACCCATGAGGATGGCGTGCGACGGGTCGTAGTGGATGCGGAACTGCTCGCCGACGCCATGCTTCTCGCAGATGCGGTGCAGCGCGATCCACGCGCCCGGCGTGTAGGCGATGTTGTTGTGCCAGTTGTCGCCGGTCGTCCAGCCTGGCATCGGACACTGCTCGACGCGAAAGGTGAGCCCGCGCTCTTTCACGGCCTCGAGGATCGGGACGAAGTATTCCTCGAAGTCCACGAGGTTTTCGTCCATGCTGTGCTGCTGATTGCGTCCGACGAAACCGCAGACCGCATTCACACCGAGCAGCACGGCGGCGTCGAGCACCTTGATGAGGAAGTCGCGCTTCTTCTGGCGCATCGCCCGATCGTGATGCAGCAGGTTGTCGAAGTAGGCGAGATCGGAGATGCCAACGCCGCTCGATTTCATCGCCGCGCCGACGCGCGTCGCGCGCGCCGCATCGAACGGGCGGCGCAGGTCGAGCGTGTTCGCGACCGGATCGAGCATGGCCTCGGGCGGTACATCGGCCTCCGAGGGGTGCAGCGCCGCGGACAATTGAATGTGACTGGCGCCAAGCTCGCGGCCGAACACCAGCCAGTCCTCAATGGCGCGGTCGGGATCGGCATCACGCACGTCACGCGGCGTCAGTTCCTGGAGCGCCGCGGTGAGCACGCCGACTTGCATGAACTTTGGTGCGAACGCGGTGACGGACATCCGGTGAATAATACTCGCGCAATGTATCGAGCTGTATCTGCGTTCGCGACCATTGCCTTCTTGGGTTCGCTCCTTCACGCGCAGGGACGTGGTCAGGCCAGCCCCGCCTCGGTACCGCCCCCACGCTCGACGACGACGCAGACGTATCCGACCGATCAGATCGCGGCAGGGCAGCGGCTGTTCACCGCGCAATGCGGGTTCTGTCACGGCCGCGATGCGATGGGTGGGGAGTCGGGGCCCGACCTGACGCGCGCGACGGTTGTCGCCGAAGACGTGCGCGGCGACAAGCTAGGGCCACTGCTACGCGCCGGTCGCATCGACAAGGGCATGCCGGCGTTTACGCTGAGCGCCGCTGACCTCGGCGCGATCGTCGCCTTCGTCCATGATCAGAAGAGCAAGGCGGAGTCATTGACCGGTGGTCGCCGGACCGTGGACGTCGCCGATCTTCAGACCGGCGATCCAGAGGCCGGCCGCAAGTATTTCGCTGGCGCCTGCGTGAGGTGTCATTCGGCCACCGGCGATCTCGCTGGCGTGGGTAAGCGGCTGCAAGGTCTCGCGCTGATACAGCGCATGCTCTATCCCGCTCCAGGACGAGAAGGATCGAAGGCGACAGTCACGGTGACGCTCGCGTCAGGTGAGGTCGTCACTGGGAAGCTCGCGTATCGCGATGAGTTCACGATCGCGCTCACCGACGTAAACGGCTGGTATCGCGCCTGGCCGGTAGCGAAGGTGAAGTTCGTCGTCAACGATCCGCTTCAGGCTCATGTCGATCAACTCGGCAAATACACCGATGGGGACATGCATGACGTGTTCGCGTATCTGCAGACTCTGCGTTAACGCGGCGCTCGTCTTCGCGTGTGGCGTGGCCGCGATTGCGCAGTCGGTTGATTCGTCCGCGTTGCTGAAGCCAACGCGCGACAGCTGGCCCACCTATCACGGCGACTACACCGGACAACGCCACAGCACGCTGATCCAGATCACGCCGGCCAACGTGCGCGAGCTCACGCTCGCGTGGGCGTTTCAGACGAACCAGCCGCAACAGATCAAAGCAACGCCGATCCTGGTCAACGGCGTGATCTACGTCACCACGCCCGACAACTTGTGGGCGGTCGATGCGCGGTCAGGTCGTCAGATTTGGCGCTATGCGTATCCGGCGAACGAAGGCTTTCATATCGGTCATCGCGGCGCGGCCGTCTACAAGGACTTCGTGTACCTGACGACCCCTGATGCGCACCTTGTCGCGCTCGACGCACGCGACGGCAAGGTTCGATGGAACGCGGAGATTGCCGATTCGAAGCGAGGCTTCTGGTCAACCAACGCACCGCTCATTGTTGGCAACCATCTGCTCGTTGGTGTGGCCGGCGATTTCGACAATCTGCCGGGCACGCTGAAGTCTTTCGATCCCGAAACCGGTAAGGTGCAGTGGACGTTCTACAGCACGCCGCCACCCGGCACGCCCGGATCGCCGAGCGGCGGCGCGACGGGCGGGCAGATGTGGATGACCGGGACCTACGATCCGGAGCTCAATCTCGTCTTCGTCGGCACCGGCAATCCAACGCCGGTGCTCAACGGAGCGGCCCGCCCCGGCGACAACCCGTGGACCTGCAGCATCGTTGCGATCAATCCCGACACAGGGAAGCTGGTGTGGGGCTTCCAGGCCTCGCCGCATGACACGCACGACTGGGACGCCGCAGAAGTGCCGGTACTCGTTGACGGCACGATCAACGGCGCGTCGCGAAAGCTGTTGTTGCAGGCATCGCGCAACGGCTACTACTTCGTCCTCGACCGCACGACGGGAAAGAGTCTCGTGACGACGCCGTTCGCGACGGTGAATTGGGCTAAGGGTGTCGACAAGGATGGCCGGCCCGTGCCCGATCCCGCGAAGGAACCGGCGCGCGACGGACGTCTCGTTGCGCCGAACGAGGCGGGTGGCACCAACTATCGATCGCCGAGCTTCGATCCGACGACGGGGCTTCTGGTCGTCAGCGCGCACGATGCGTATGGCATCTATTTCTTCAAGCCGGAGCATGGTTCTTACGGGTGGGCGGGCGCGAACTACAGCGTCTGGGGCAAAGGCGTGCTTCGCGCAATCGAGTATCAGACCGGAAAGATTCGCTGGAGCCACGACATCGGCGAAGGTGCAGGCGGCGCCGGTGTGCTGACCACCGCGACCGGGCTCGCGTTCAGCGGCGACTCGGCAGGCAATGCGCTCGCACTTCGGACGAGCGATGGCACCACGCTCTGGCACGCGGGCATCGGCCGCGTTGGCAATTCGCCGATTACCTACGAGCTCGACGGCCGCCAGTACGTCATCCTTGGTGGTGGGAGTGCGCTCTACGCGTTTGCCCTGCCGGAGCCGCGATGAAAAGCCTCACAACCCGGCGGGTCTACGAAGCAAGACCCGCCCTACTCCTGTTCCTTGTCATGGCGACGGCCTGCAATCGAGCGCCCGCCGACACACCTTCTCCGAGGCCGACTGCTTTGCCCAAGGACGCATCGACACTCGCCAACGTTGACGCCTTCGTCACGAAACATCTCGTGCTCGATCTCACCGCAGACTTCACCGCCAAGACGCTGTCCGGCACTGCCGAATTGAGATTCGATCGACGCGATCCGAACGCCTCCGAGGTCGTCCTCGACACGCGCGATCTGACGATTCACAAAGTCGAGGCTGCAGCGGGCTCCGGCGCATGGATGGAGACGAAGTATCGGCTCGATGCGGCCACGCCGGCGTTTGGCAGCGCGCTGCACATCGCGATGCCGTCGGGTGCCGACCGTGTCCGCGTCACGTATTCCACGTCGCCGTCGGCGCGCGGTCTTCAGTGGCTGGCGCCGAGCCAGACCGCC
>DATCXH010001137.1:0-8688 GCA_036565925.1 Vicinamibacterales bacterium | reverse complement strand
TGGTCGTGCCGTGGAAGTACGGGTTCAAAGGCGCGAAGTCGCTCGCTCGCATCCGATTCGTCGACAAGCAGCCGCTCAACACGTGGCAGAAGATGGCGCGGAACGAATACGGGTTCTACGCCAACGTGAATCCACAGGTCGATCACCCGCGCTGGAGTCAGGCGCGCGAGCGACGTCTGCCGAGCTTCATCGCCAACCGTCGTACCGAAATGTTCAACGGCTACGCTGACCAGGTGCAGAGCCTGTATGCGGGCATGGACTTGCGCAAGAATTTTTGAAGACGATCACTCTCGTCAGAGTTCTCCTGTTCGCCGCGGCGCTGACTCCCGCCGCGGCGCTCGCCTACGGGTTCTACCGGCTCTACTACGGTATCGACTTCAACGCCCTGACGGCGAACCCCGGCGATTACATCACCGATCAAACCGGTACCTGGGCCCTCGGCTGTCTCGCCGCATCGCTCTCCGTGACACCGCTGCGTCGATTGACGGGGTGGAACGAGATCATCAAAGCGCGCCGCATGCTCGGCTTGTTCGCGTTCTTCTACGCAACGCTGCACATGCTCACCTGGGTCGTTTTCATCCATTACTTCGACGTGTCGTTCATGGTCGAGGACGTGCTCAAGCGCCCGTTCATCACCGTCGGCATGGCAACGTTTCTGATGCTGCTGGTGCTGGCGCTGACGTCGAACAAGTTCTCGATCCGCAAGCTCGGTCGTCGATGGGGCAAGCTCCATCGACTCGCGTACGTCGCCGCGGCAGGGGGGACGCTGCACTTCTGGCAACTGGTGAAAGCGGACACGACCGAGCCTTGGCGTTGGGCGGCGGGGTTCGCCGCGCTGTTTGCCTTCAGAGTCTGGTGGGCTTATCGGCCAAAGCTATCGATGGTGGGGGCCGAAGGTCAAAGGGCAAAGGTCAAAGGGCAAACCAATTAAAGCCATCCAGAGCGCTTGAAGCCGACGTAGAGAGCCGCGCACGCACCCGCCATCACCACGATCGAAACCTGGTAGCCGTAATCCCAGTTCAGTTCCGGCATGTGCTTGAAGTTCATGCCGTAGATGCCGGCGATCATTGTCGGGACGGCGATCATCGCCGCCCATGCGGTGATGCGCTTCATGTGCTCGTTCTGCGCGTGCGACATCAACGACAAGTGAGCCTCGAGTGCCGTCGTCAGGAGTTCGCGCTGAGCGTCGATGGTCTCGTTCAACCGCACGATGTGGTCGTAGACGTCGCGGAAGTAGACGCGCGTGTCCTCGGGGATGTGCGGCAGATCGAATCGCATCAGGCGATTGCAGACTTCGACGAGCGGCGCGACCGCTCGGCGCAGTGACAGCAGCTCGCGTTTGAGCTGATAAATCCGCGACGTCGCGTCGCCGGTATCCGACATCCCGAAGATCAGGTCTTCGAGTTCTTCGACTTCTTCCTCGATCTGCTGCACCACCGGCAGATACTGATCGACGACGAAGTCCATCAGCGCGTAGAGGACGTAGCCGGGTCCCTTCGAGAGCAGATGCGGCGTGGACTCGCAGCGCTGCCGCACGCCGATGTGGGAGCGAAGCGACCCGTGACGAACCGTCACCAGGTAATTGCGTCCGAGGAAGATGTGCGTCTCGCCGAACTCCAGATGACGCGACGAGGTGGACATGTGCGCGGTGCGGAGGACGACGAACAGCGAATCTTCGTAGAGTTCGAGCTTCGGCCGCTGGTGGGCGTTGTAGGCGTCTTCGATCGCCAGATCGTGCAGGCCGAACTGCTGCTGCACTTCGCGCAGCACGTCCTGTTCGGGCTCGTAGAGGCCCAGCCAGACGAACTGGTCATCGCGTGACAGTGCCGGTCGAATTTGATCGATGCCAAGGTCGGCCACCCGCGCGCCGCTGCAGTAGGCGGCGCAGTCGATCACCGGCGCCGGCGATGCTGCTGGCGGTGAGACGAGGGTGTCGGGCATCACCCCAGCTTACGCCAGCTCGCAGTATCCCGCACTCCATGCGACAGTCCCGCTGGGAATCCCGCGGCGCCGCGGATTTTTTCCGCTCCGGTTACCGTGTCGTCGCGAAGAACACGTGTCCCGACGCGCGGCATGAAAGGCACGATTCGTGCGGTGTCCTCCGCGTTCATCGCGAACGGTCGATGAGAGGAGGTCGTCATGGGTCATTCACAGAGACGGTGGGTCTTGACCGCTATCGTTACGACCTGTCTGACGGCGGCGTGCGTCGCGCCGGCACCCTCCGAGCAGAAGCCCGCGGCACAACCACTCGCCGCGGCCGCACCATCACCGCTGCGTTCACCCGTGAGCATCAACGCGGAAATGGTCACCATCGTCGATCACGCCGCCCATCAACTGTGGGAGGTCGAGCGTCCTGGCAACGCGCCGAAGACTGATGCCGCGTGGGCCAACCTTGAAGAACATGCGACCCAAGTGGCTGCAGCTGGCGCCCTGGTGTCGCTCGCCGGGACGGGCACCCACGATCTGGTTTGGACGGAGTCGGCTGGTTGGAAGAAATGGTCGCGCGCGTTGAGCGAGGCGGGCCTGGCGGCGCTCAAGGCGTCGCAGGAGAAGAATATGGACGCGCTGGTCGCTGCCAACGGACAACTCGTCGAAGCCTGCGAAGGCTGCCATAAGGAGTTCAAACCGGAACTTCCGAGCGAGGGCATCGTGCACCCCCATACACACCCGTTCCGTGCGACGGGGACCGCAGGCAGCAAATAGACGCACGCGCGCTCAATTCCACGGCAAATGGCTCGCCGGCGCGCTTCGGCCTCTTGACTCGCAACCGTCCGGCGCCGAAGATGCTTCGGTGAGGCCATACCCCATGACCAGACAGGCCGGTTTTTTCTGCATCCTTACTACCGCGGTTGTCATCGTCACCGGACTCGCGCTCCAGGCGCAGGCACCGCAGCGCACCGGAACGGCCGCAGCCGCTCCTCATTCTGCGAAGCCCGCACCGACCTATGTGCCGGCGAAGACGCCGTGGGGCGACCCCGACCTCCAAGGCACCTATACCAACAAGGATGAGAACGGCATCCCGATGGAGAGGCCCACGCAGTTCGCCGGCAAGAGCGCCGACGATGTGGACGACTCCGAGTTTGCCGAAGTGGTGCGCGAGCGTCAGCAGCGGGCTCTGGCGAGTGCAGCAGGGATCGGCGGCGCCGACACTGGAGCCGGACCGGTTCACTGGTACGAGCACTACAACGCGAAGAACAGTCGCGCGTGGCTCATCGTCGAGCCGGCCGACGGACGTATCCCGGCGCTCACCGCGGCCGGGCAGAAGGCGGCGGATGCACGAGCGGCGGCACGGAAGACAAGTGGCCGCGGACCGGCGGACTCGTGGGAGGACCGCAGCCTCTACGATCGGTGCATCACGCGCGGTGTGCCGGGCTCGATGATGCCGGCGATCTACGGCAACGCCTACGACATCACCCAGGCGCCGGGCATGGTGGCCATCCGCTACGAGATGATCCACGAGACCCGCGTCATTCCATTGGACGACTCCCCGCGGCCCGGCAAGACGATTACCTCGTACATGGGCTCGGCCCGCGGTCACTGGGAGGGCAACACACTCGTCGTCGTCACGAAGAACTTCAACGACCGCGGCGCGTATCGCAACGCCGAACCGGCGACCTACACGCTCACCGAACGCTTCACGCCGATCGGGCCCAACAAAATACTCTGGGCGGTCACGATCGATGACAAGGCCACGTGGGTCGCGCCGTGGACGTTCGAGATGAATCTGACGAAAGATGCCTCGCAGCCGCTGTTCGAGTACGGCTGTCACGAGGGCAACTACGGGCTGCGCAACATCCTGAGCGCGGCACGGGCGGAAGAGAAGGCGCGCGCCGATGGCGCGTCGCAAAAAAGTGATGCGCGCTGATCAGGCGGGTCTGAAGACCCGCCTCTACATAGGTCTGCTCGTGTGCGCAGCACTTGTTGACGCGCAACCGGTCTTCGCCCATCACTCGTTCGCCATGTTCGACACGGCGAAACGTCTCACGCTGAGCGGCACCGTCACCGGGTTTGAGTGGACCAACCCGCACGTCTACATCGAACTCGATGCTCCTGACGAAAAGGGCGCGGTCAAGCACTGGAGCGTCGAGTTGGGCAGTCCGAGCATCCTCATGCAGGCGGGCTGGAAGTTCAGCGACGTGAAAGTGAACGACAAGATCACGGTCGTGCTGAACCCGCTTCGCAGTGGTGAGGCCGGTGGCTTGCTCGTGACCGCGACGGTGCGCGATGGCCGTGTGCTCGGCAACGGTCCCGGCCGCGTCGGGGGACAGCCGTGATGCGTCGCGGCGCCCTACTGGCGCTGCTAGTCCTGCTCGCGAGTCACCCGCAGGCTCAGACGTCGCCAGATCTGTCCGGTGTGTGGGCGCCGTATCGCGCCGGTCGTGGCGCCGATCCGAAACTCAATCCTCCGCCGTCGACGCCTATCGTGTTGAAGGCGCAGTACGCAAAGCCGTACGAGGCGCGACGTGCCGCGGAAGACGAAGCCACCAAACGCGGCGAGCCGCTTGGCACGGCTGCCGTCCAGTGTGTGCCCTACGGTTTTCCGCGCATGATGGCGGTCGCGCTCTATCCTGCGGAAATCATCCAGACACCGGCGCAGATCACGATCATCACCGAGGCGTTCAGCGAGGTCCGGCGCGTCTACATGAACCAGCCGCAGATGCCGATCGATGAAGTGCCTCCCGGCTACTACGGTCACTCGGTGGGGAAGTGGGAGGGTGACACGCTGGTCGTCGATACCGTCGGTATCAAGGAGTCGGTGCTCGGGTATCAGAACACGCCGCACAGCAGTCAGGTGCGGATCACCGAGCGGATCCGTCTGGTGACGCCCGACGTGCTGCACGACCAGATCACTGTCGACGATCCGGTCGTGCTCGAGAAGCCATTCACCTACACGCTCGCCTACCGGCGGATGCCGAACTACAAGATGGTCGAGTTCGTGTGTGAGAACAACCGCGAGTACCTCGACGAGAAGGGTGCCGTGAAGATGAAGCTGCGGGAGCGATAGTCATGGCGAGAGCATTGATGCTGGCAGCGGCAATCGGGCTGCTCATTCCTCCGCAGGCCATGGCGCAGCAGGCGCCCGCCGTTCCGCTCAACCCGCTCGCGCCGTCGAATCTTGCCAAGCCGCGGCCGAAGCCGCCGTTCGATCTCACTGGCACGTGGTTCATCGACATGGCGGGGAGCCAGAACTCCTGGCGCTTCGGGCCACCGCCACCGGCGAACAAGATGACGCCGGAGACGATGAAGCACTTCGAGGCGGCGCAGAAGGCGGCCAAGGAAGGAAAGGCGTATCGCGACGACATCGGCCAGTGCTGGCCGGCAGGGTTGCCGCTGATCATGACGCGCGTGTGGCCGGTCGCGATGATCCAATTGCCCACCGCGATCTACATGGTCAGCCATTTCATGAACAGTCTGCGGATCATCTATCTCGACGGACGCCCGCATTCTGATCCCGACGTTGTCGTCCGCACGTTCAACGGCGAATCGATCGGGAAGTGGGAAGGCGATACGCTCGTCGTTGACACAACGCACTTCGTCAACGATCACCATTGGATCGACTCGGGCATCCCGGCCACCGACGCCCTGCACATCGTCGAGCGCATGCGTCTACTCAAGGGCGGAGCGGTGCTCGAGATCGAATACACACTGACCGACCCAAAGAGCTGGGAAGGTGAGATGAAGTGGACGAAGCGCTGGAACCGTGTGGACGATCAGGAGGTGACAGAGGTGACCTGCACGCCTGACCTCAACACGCACATTCCCAGCACTCAATCAGAATTTCAGGCGAAGTAGGGCCGGTCCTCCGGACCGGTGGAGCGACGTTATGCGATCTGCTGTGTTGTGCGCTGCTGTTGTCCTCGCGTCCACGATTGTGTCCGCGCATCATTCATCCGCTGGCATCGATCGGACGAAGTCCGTCGAACTCGTCGGCACGATCAAGCAGTTCTCGTGGACCAACCCGCACTCGTGGATGGAAGTCGAAGTTCCCGATCAGAAAGGCGGTACCGTCGTCTGGAAGGTTGAGATGACGTCGCCAGCGTATCTGGTCCGCGCCGGCTGGAAGTCCACGACGGTGAAGACGGGCGACGAAGTGAAGGTGACGGTGCGGCCGTTGCGCGACGGATCTCCTGGTGGGCTGTTCGTATCTGTGCTGCTCGCCGACGGACGTACATTTACCGAACGTCCTGTAGCTGCTACTCCGCCGGCCTCGGCGAATCCGTAGTTCTTCCCGGCGGGTCTGTAAACCAGGTCCCGCCCTACGCCTGCCCTCTTTTCACCGATCCGGGCTGCTCATCCCGCTGAGCTTGTCGATTGCGCTGGCTTCTGTTCGACGTGTCAGTAGAGGAGAGAAATCATGCGATTCGTGGTGATGGTCAAGGCGACGAAGGATTCGGAAGCAGGCAAGATGCCCAGCACGAAGATGCTGGAAGAGATGGGCAAGTTCAACGAGGAATTGGTCAAGGCCGGCATCATGCTCGCGGGCGAGGGTCTGCACCCCAGCTCGAAGGGCGTCCGCGTACAGTTCAACGGCGATAGCCGTACGGTCGTCGATGGTCCATTTACCGAGACGAAGGAACTGGTCGCCGGCTTCTGGATCTGGCAAGTCAAGTCACTTCAGGAGGCGGTCGAGTGGGTGAAGCGTTGCCCGAATCCACATGACGGCCCGAGCGAGATCGAGATTCGGCAGGTGTTCGAGCCCGAGGACTTCGGTGCGGCATTGACGCCCGAGCTGCGCGCGATGGAAGAGCGTCTCCGTGCGAAGGACGAGTATCTCCGCACGAAGAACGACGCCAAGAGCTGAGGCCTGTCCGCGCGGTCCAACACCGCGCTCTACCAGCGCGTGTTTGCCAAGCGCCGCTTGCCGTGGCGGATCCGATGATGATGTGATCGGTAGCTGTGACGGCTACCGACACACAGCGCGCCATCGAAACCGTCTGGAAAATGGAATCGGCGAAGGTCATCGCCGGCCTCACCCGCATCGTCCGGGACGTCGGCATGGCCGAGGATCTCGCGCAGGACGCGCTGGTCTCGGCACTCGAGCAGTGGCCGCAGTCGGGCATTCCTCGTAACCCGGCCGCCTGGCTCATGGCCGCGGCCAAGCACCGCGCGATCGATCACTTCCGGCGCAACAAGATGCTGGACCGCAAGCACCAGGAACTGGGCTACGAGCTCGAGACACAGCAGGAATCGGTTCCCGACTTCGACGCAGCGTTGGACGACAACGTGGGCGACGACATGCTGAGTCTGATCTTCATCGCGTGCCATCCGGTGTTGTCCACTGAAGCGCGCGTTGCACTCACGCTCCGGCTGATGGGTGGCCTCACCACCGAGGAGATCGCTCGCGCGTTTCTCGTCGCCGAGCCGACGATCGCGCAGCGGATCGTCCGCGCCAAGCGGACGCTGTCCGAGGCGAAGGTGCCATTTGAAGTACCGCGCGGTGCCGAGCTCGCCAGTCGGCTGTCGTCGGTGCTCGAGGTCGTCTATCTGATCTTCAACGAGGGCTATTCAGCGACCGCTGGTGACGATTGGATGCGTCCGGCGTTGTGTGAAGACGCATTGCGTTTAGGCCGCATCCTCGCCGAGCTCGCACCGGGAGAGCCGGAAGTGCACGGCCTCGTCGCCTTGATGGAGATTCAGGCGTCCCGCGCCGCGGCTCGGACGCGTCCAAACGGTGAGCCCATCCTGCTGCTCGATCAAGATCGTGGCCGGTGGGATCAGCTGCTTATCCGTCGCGGACTGGCGGCGCTCGAGCGCGCCGAGCGTCTGGGTCGTGAGCGCGGAACGTATGTGCTGCAGGCATCGATTGCTGCGTGTCACGCTCGCGCACGCGTCGCCGCTGATACCGACTGGGCGGCGATTGTGGCGTTGTACGGCGAACTCGCGCGCGTGATTCCGTCGCCAGTCGTGGAGCTGAATCGTGCGGTGGCCGTGTCGATGGCATCCGGTCCGGAAGCCGCGTTGCCGCTGGTAGACGCGATCGCATCGGAGCCGGCGATGAAGAACTATCACTTGCTGCCCAGCGTGCGCGGCGATCTGCTGGTGAAGCTGGGCCGGTTCAACGAGGCACGACCCGAGTTCGAGCGCGCGGCGTCGCTGACGCGCAATGCGCGCGAACGCGAGCTATTGCTTGAGCGCGCGCGCAACGCGGCACTGCGCGCGGACCCATAGCGCGCACGCTGGTCCCTAGTTCTTGGTCCTTAGTGCCTGGTCCGTCCGTGGTGCCTGGTCCGTCCGTGGTCCTAGGTCCTTGGTCCCTGCCTCCGATTGGTTGTCTAAACGATGAAGGACCAGGGACAAGGGACCACGGACGGACAAGGGACCACGGACGGACAAGGGACCAGGGACGGACAAAGAACCAAGTACTAAGGACGAAGGACCTGACCAGACGCTCTAGCGTTCATTCGCGTTCAGCACCACCTTCACATCGACAACCGGTGTTCCGTCGATGGCTTCCATTGGCCCGATGCGAAGCTGATGTCCGGAGATCTCGCGTACGGTCACGCGATGGAGGCCTAGCGGATTCGGCCGATCCGGAGAGCGGGTGAAGAACACGCCCGTCAACGGATTCTCGGGGTTCTTTCGCGGATGCACTTGCAACACCTCGCGATTGGCTTGGTGGAACCACGTGATGACGATGAGTTCGGCGCCAGACTCGATGCCAAGTAGTCCCGGCGCGACGTCGGGCAG
>DATCXH010001005.1:0-7062 GCA_036565925.1 Vicinamibacterales bacterium | reverse complement strand
GTCGAGGCTGTCCGCCGCGATCGCGCCCGCCTTCATCAACTCCTGTTGCCGCTGCAGCGTCGTTTTGGCTCGCGCGAGCTCTGTCGTCGACCGATCGAGTTCTGCGCGGGCCTGACCGACCGCGGCGCGTGCGGCGTCGGCCGCTGCCTCGAGCTCGCCGCGCGTGCGCGGATCGAGCAGCGGTGCTTCGGCGGTTGTCAGCCGCGCGACGACGGTCTTGCCCCTGACCACCGGATCTCCGGGCTCGAGTTCGATGCGCTGAAGCCGGCCGGCGACCGGCGCTGAGACCACGAACTTATCGCGGATGCGCGTTTCACCGTCCTCGTCCAGCGTGACCTGCATCGGTCCCTGCACGACTTTGGCGGCGCTCACCTCGATCGACTCAGGCCACATCGCCATGGCGGCAATCGCCAGGACAACCACGACGCCTGCAATCAGGCGCTTGTTTTTGAGAAATCGCATAGACGTGCGTTATTCGCGGATTTTCAAGACCGCTACCAGGTCCAGGTGATCGAGCCTTCGCCTGACGACCAGTCCTGAGAAGACGCTTGCGGCGATGATGCCGAGGAACGCCAGCGCCACCGCCTGGCGCGAGACGTACAACGGGAACCGATAGACCTCGCTGTCGATCATTCCGACGATCGCGGCAGAAAGAGAGTATCCGAACAACCAGCCGACCGGCAGGGAGAGGACCGTGACCAGCGCGAGCTCGCCCATGAGAATCAGCGAGATCTCGGCGCGAGTGAACCCGAGGACGCGCAGGCTGGCCAGCTCGCGGCTCCGCTCCGAAAGTGACACCCGCGCTGCGTTGTAGACGACACCGAAGGCAATGATGCCCGCGAAGATCAGGTTGATGAAGATCGAGACACTCATATTGGCCGCCATCACGTCGCGGAAGCTCTGAAGTACTGCGCGTTTGAAGCCGGCGCCGGATACCGCTGGCGTCATCTTCAGCTCCGAGGCCAGCTCCACCTCCTGGGCGTGATCGATGAGGAGCAGTGCGCTGTTGGCCACTTCGCCTTCCCGCATCATGTGATGCAGCGCGTCGATGTTCATATAGGCGGACAGTCCCATGATGTCGTCCACCACGCCGGTCACCTGGACGCGGCGTGTCGGTCGCTGTCCTTCAAGCACTTCCAGTGACACCTCGTCGCCCGGCATGACGCCGAGCACATTGGCCAGCGTGAGCGAGAGCACCACACCGGACGGTGGCATGCGGATCTCGCGGCCGTCGCGATCGACGATGCGTTTGAAGCGCGGATTCGTCGAGACACCTGTGATTGCCAGGTAGCGGTCGCGATACCCCGATCGGATACGTGCGGCCACGGTGCGCTGCGGTTCGACGGCAATAACCCCGGGAAGTCGCTCGAGCGCAAAACGCACGCTCTCGTCGCGCGGCTCGATGAAATTCACCGTCACATCCTGACGTTCCGCGTCCCAGAACTGGGTGAGCATCAGTCGATCGACGGCGTCATTGAAGACGAAGCCAACCATGAGGATCGATACGGCGAAGGCGATGCCGAACACCGATGCAGCGGCCCGCAGTGGATGACGCATCACGTTACGGAGCACCATCCGTCCCGTCGTGCCAAGGTTTCTGGAAATCAGTGGCGTTTCGAAGAACGACCGGCGGTAACGCGTCGGCACTTCCGGTCGCATGGCTTCCGCAGGCGGCACGGTGACTGCGCGGTGCACGGCGGTAAAGGCGCCGGCGATGGCGGCGAGCAGCGTCATCATGGTGGCTCCGACGACGACGCTCGGAGGCACGCTGAACAGCAAGACGGGAAAACGGAAGAAGTTGTTATAAACCCCGATGAGCAGGTTGCCCATGAGCGCGCCGAGTACGACACCGATCGCGACTCCCAGCAGTCCAATCGCGAGCGCCCACTTCATATAGTGCCAACCGATCGCGCCGTTGCCGTAACCCAGCGCTTTCAGCGAAGCGATTTGCGGCCGCTGCAGTGCGAGCGCGCGTGTCAGCGCAATGTTCAGGATGAACGCGGCCACGAGCATGAAGATCAACGGCAGCAGAAAGCCGAACGTCTGGAGCTGTGACAGTTCGTTCTGCACTGTCCAGTTCGACAGTTGCAAGGCTCGCGGAATCGCACCGAGCCCGCCGTACGGCTCCAGTATGCGATCGACTCGCGCGATGACCTCGTCAACCGATGCGCCCGGCGCGACCGCTAACACCACGTCGTTGAACCCGCCCTCCATATCGAACGCGGCAGCGAGGGCTTGCTCGTCC
This sequence comes from Vicinamibacterales bacterium, assembly GCA_036565925.1. Taxonomy (GTDB): domain Bacteria; phylum Acidobacteriota; class Vicinamibacteria; order Vicinamibacterales; family UBA2999; genus Gp6-AA40. The sequence goes on along the minus strand of DATCXH010001005.1, from coordinate 4,817 downwards.
ATCCAGAAAATCGCGAAGCGTTTGTCGTCGGGGACCAGCTCGCCCGGTCGAATGCTGTAGATGAACTCCGGCGATAGTGCGACGCCGACGATGGTGAGCTGCTGAAGGCGACCATTGAGGACCGCGGGCACGCGATCGCCGAGCTCGAGCTTGTTGGCCACCATGAAGCCTTCGCTGGCGAGCACTTCGTCGGCGCGCCCACGTTCGATCCAGCGTCCGCGACGCAAGAAGAGATCGTTCACGAGGGGCCGCCGATGTGCCGGGACCGAGACGAGCCGGCCGCTGGCTGGTTCGTCCACGCCTTGGAGGTCGAGCGTCACGTTGGCGACGACACGTGTTTCAACGGCTGAGACGTTCGGGATCGCCCGAATCTCGTCGGCGACGCGCGCCGGGGCACGCTTGAGCGAGGCAAACACGTCGGCGAATCGCTGCTGTTCGTAGTAGCCGTCTCGCGTCCGGTACAGCGAGTCGAACAGGGACAGATACATCACGTACATGGCCACGCCGGCGGCGACGACCATTGCGATCGCCAGTGCCTGACCCTTCATCGCGAGCAGGTCGCGCAGAAGCTTGCGGTTGAGCGCGCTGATCGTCATGTCACCACGTCAGCTCACGAGGTGAGCGTTTCTTCTCCGTCCGATCCTCAACGGCCGTGACCCGTCCATCTGCAAGACGTATGACGCGATCGGCCATCTCCGCGATCGCCGAGTTGTGCGTGATCACGACCGTCGTCGTTCCCATCTCGCTATTGACGCGCGCCAGGGCCTCGAGGACAACGATGCCGGTTGAGATGTCGAGCGCACCGGTTGGTTCGTCGCACAGCAGCACGGAGGGGCGCTTGGCAATTGCTCGCGCAATGGCGACGCGCTGCTGCTCGCCGCCGGAGAGCTGAGCGGGGAAGTGGTTCTCGCGCTCCCCGAGGTTGACCATCCGCAGCGCATCGTCGGGATTCATTGGCGCGTCAGAGATTTCGGTGACGAGCGCGACGTTTTCCTCGGCGGTCAGGCTCGGGATCAGATTGTAGAACTGGAACACGAAGCCGACGTGCCGTCGTCGATACGCGGTTAGTTCGGCCTCGTCTGCGCGCGTCAACACCGTGTCGCGATAGCGCACCTCGCCGCTCGTCGGGACATCGAGTCCGCCGATGATGTTGAGCAGCGTCGATTTCCCCGACCCTGATGGCCCGAGCAGCACGACGAAATGTCCCTCATACAGTTCCAGGTTGACCTGCTTCAGTGCGTGCACTTCGACCTCACCCATGTGATACACCTTGGCGAGGTCAGTGATGGTGAACAGCGGCGTTGCCATCCTGTTAGCATCGTAACCGGTCCGGCTGAAGCCGGGACGGATGCGGTGTCCGCCTGCAGACGGACGACGGGTGTAGTGTCCGCCTTTAGGCGGACGACGGTGTAGTGTCCGGCTTTAGGCGGACGACGGTGTAGTGTCCGGCTTTAGCCGGACCCTTGCATGGCTCCAGTCATCCACGTCTCTAACATCAGAAAAACCTACGGGCCTACCGTCGCCGTAGACGATGTGTCTTTCGACGTGCAGCAAGGCGAGATCTTCGGGCTGATCGGTCCCAACGGCGCTGGCAAGACCACGACGATGGAGTGTGTCGAGGGATTGCGTGCGCCGGACCGCGGCACGATTTCGGTGTTGTCGCTGAATCCCGTGCGCGACGCCCGCACGCTGCAGCATCGAGTGGGCGTGCAGCTGCAGCAAGCGCAGCTGCAGAAGCGCATCAAGGTGTGGGAAGCCGTCGATCTCTGGGCGGCGCTCTATCCGCGCGCCGTGAACGGCGATGCGCTCCTCGAGCGGCTTGGACTCACCGACAAGCGCAACGCGTGGTTCATGACGCTGTCCGGCGGACAGAAGCAGCGCCTCTTCATCGCGCTGGCGCTGATACACGATCCGGAAGTTGTGCTGCTCGACGAGCTGACGACCGGCCTCGACCCTCAAGCGCGGCGTGCGATCTGGGAGATGGTGCGCGGCATCCGCGATCGGGGCAAGACGGTGTTGCTGACGACGCATCTCATGGAGGAGGCAGAGCGTCTCTGCGATCGCGTGGCAATCATCGAGAAGGGGCGCGTCATCGACATCGGCACGCCGTCGGGTCTCGTGCGCAAGTACTGTCCCGAGCAGGCGGTCGTCCTGGTGACGGAGACCCCGTCAGCGCGCCAGCGGTTCGCGTCGATTCCCGGTGTGGACGCTGTGGATGTCCACGACAGTCGCTACACGATCCGCGGCCGCGGAGATGAGTTCGTCACCGATGTGATCCAGTGCCTGTCCGAGCACCGTATCAAGGTCACCGAGTTCCGCACAGAGTCGCCCAATCTCGAGGACGTGTTCCTGAAGCTCACGGGGCACTCTATTCGTGACTGAGCTGAGAGAGCCAACCAGGAGTTCACTTCACCTGAATGGATTTGAGGTAGTCGACGAGTCTCAAGAGCCGGACGTCGACTCGCGAGTCGTGAGGGTTGAGCTCACGGAACAACGGACCCCAGACCGGCATGTCGCTCGATCCATGTGCGGAAGGCCTCCGGCCGACGATACGCGCTGTGACTTCGGTTTCGCGGAATCGTCCTCCTGAGCGCTTGGCGAGCGTCGTAAGGTCTGGCGGAGCGGCGTTGAGCGAGGACACGACCGGACCGTCGCCTTTACCAGAGCGACCATGGCAGGCCGCACAATAGAAGACAAAGGTGTCCCTGCCTGATTCGATCGTCTCAGTCGAAGCACCACCTTCGGGACGTTGCTCGGCGTTCGCGCATGTCACGACGATGACCAACGAGCAAGTGACTGCGAAGGCCGTTCTCATATGTGTCTCCAAACGTCGAGGTGCGGGATCGTACATCGAATCCGGCGCGCAGAACCTGATACAGAAGTTTTCCCCGCGACTGCGACAGAATCCGCACTTCGCGGTCGCAAGCTGGCAGCGGGTGGCGCGTCCGGGTCGAGTTGCAGCGGCACAATCGTTGCGTCCCGACTCTATCGTCGCGGGGAGAACAAGGAGGCATCAGATGTCGTTCCGAGTCAGACTGCTGTCACTCGCGGCGGTGCTCGCGTTCACATCTGCGGCCGTATACTCGTCGTCGGCGCAGAACCCCACCCTCAAGACCGCCATGCGCACCAAGCTTCTCAACGCACAGCCACTGCTCGAAGCTGTGGTCACTGCGGACTTCGCCGCGATTACGCGAGCGGCGGGTGCACTGGATCGAATCAGTGAGACCGAGATTGTCTCGTGGCAAGCCAATCCACAGCCTGAGTACAGAAAACAAGCCATGTCATTCGTCCTTGCGGTCCAGGGGCTCCGCGAAGCCGCCGCCAAGCGAGACATCGATGGTGTGCTGGTGGAGTACACGGAGCTCGTCTCCAGCTGCACTCGCTGTCACGCCCACGTGCGGAGAACCCGTGTGGTCTCGTTCGAAGCGCCGCGTTTTCGCGGCGTTGCGCGGGATTTATGAACACGCTCGCGCGACGTGTGCTCGGCGCTATGGTCTTGGACCGGCGCATATATGAAGAAGTCGAAGCGGATGCCGGCGCGACCGGTCAAGCCGTGGGCGTCGTCGTGCTGGCCAGCGTGGCGGGCGGGATCGGTGTACTCGGCCTTGGGGCGCAGACTCCCCAGTCTGTCGTTGCTGGAATCGTCGGGGCGCTGATCGGTTGGATGGCCTGGGCTGCGCTGACATATCTCATCGGCACACGCCTGCTGCCGGAGCCTCAGACCAAAGCCGATTTCGGCGAGTTGCTGCGAACGATCGCTTTTGCCTCCGCTCCGGGCTTGTTTCGCGTGCTAGGGGCGGTCCCGTTCCTCGGCCTGACCATCTACGTCGTCGCATCGATGTGGATGTTGCTGGCGATGATCGTTGCGGTGCGCCAGGCCCTCGACTACCAGAGCACCGGCCGCGCGGTTGGCGTCTGCGTCGTTGGGTGGGCTCTTTCGCTGGTCGTTGCAGCCGTCCTCGAGATCATCTTTGCGCCGACCGTCTCCTGAGCACTCTCCTTACCCGTCGCCGCTCAGAGACGGCCCCAGCTCTGTAACATGCGGATGTCGTTCGACCGCTCAAACGCCGCGCGGTCACGAGTGTTCTGCAAGCTCGAACGACCGCGCACGTCGTCGAGGCGTGTCAGTTTGTTCCACTCCATCCACTGTTCTGGCGCGCGCCGCATGGAAGCGACATACGCCGGGCCGTGTCGCAACAGCGCCGAGACCATTTGAACCGCGTCGGCGCCCGCCAGAATGGACTTGATGCCGCCGGCCGGCGTCACAACGCCCGCCTGTCACAGCAAGAGACGGCCGAATCCGGGCAAAGACTCCATCGTCTTGATATCGATGTCCGGTTGATAGAACCGGTTGAATATGACGAGACCGTCAGCACCTGCTCGATCGAGTTGCTTCGCCACGTTCCCGACGGCCGCAAAGCACGGTGACAGTTTCACCGCGACTGGTATCTTGAGAACTCCTTTCAGCGCCTTCACGACATCCGACAACTGACCTTCGTTGGCGATCCCTGATACGTCGAGATCGGTGACGACGTCATAGATGTTCAGCTCCAGCGCGTCGGCCCCTGCCTGCTCGATATGGCGGCGAAACGAAGCCATGCTTCGGTCGCGCGACCGTTGAGGATCTTCGGCTACAACTCCTCTGGCGACGCGGAAGCCGCGGAGATCCCTGCGTCTATCAATCAGGCGTCGGTTGCTCGATGCGATCGACGACAAGTACTTCAACCGGTCCTTTCGTTGACTGGAGCCTCAATCCGAGCTGCTCCTGAATCGCGGTGAAGAGCGATGGTGCCGTCGGGTCGCCCGGCGGGAGTTCG
>DATCXH010000984.1:0-2016 GCA_036565925.1 Vicinamibacterales bacterium | reverse complement strand
CTGGCGGCGTGACAGTCGCTGCCGGCCAGCGCTTCCTGCCTGCAGGCTGGTACCAGTCGCAGAGCATCGGCCTCGCCGGCATCCTGAAGAACACGGCGACGTTCGCCAACATCTCCGCGGCGGCGAATGCCTTCTGGCGCTCGCGCGCGCTCAACGCGGCTGGTCCGCTGACGGCGGCGAAGCTCCTGATCGCACTCGCCAAGATGAAGTCGAACGGCGTGACGACGGGCCTCACCGGGTTCATTCACGCGTTGCACTTCTCCGACCTCGTGAACGAGACGACGGCGCTCACTCGCTGGAACTCGGACGGCGGCGGCAGCACTGGCGACCTGAAGGTGTTCGGCGCCGAACGAATCGAGTTCATGTCCGCGTGCGGCCCGGTGTCGCTCATCTCGCACAACTACCAGAAGCAGGGCGAGGCATGGTTCCTGCCCAAGAGTGAGTCGGTGCGCGTTGGCGCGTCTGACATCACCATGCGCGGCATCGACGACGGGAAGATCTTCCTGGAGTTGCAGGACAAGACGGGCTCTGAGATCCGCTCGATGGCGCAGCAAGCGCCGCTGATCAAGGTCCCGGCGCACGCGCTTCGCGTCTTCGGCATCACGCCGACCGGCGAAGACACCTCGGGCAGCTGAACGGTCTTTGCGGGGCGCGCTTCTCACCGAGTCGCGCCCCGCCTCGTGTCTCTCACTCGTCGAGGTTTGCATGTCTGGAGTCGGTGCACTGGTCATGGCTGCGATCGCTGGCATCAACGCGCTGAAGGAGCGCGACGACGCCAAGCGCAAGCGCCAAGAAGACATCAACGCGGCCGAAGAAAAGATGTGGACCGACCGCAACGATCAGATCCGCGCCAAGGTCGCCGCGATGAATGGGCAAGACCCGAACGCGGGCCAGTTCGAGCGCTCACTCGAACTGTTCAAGAAAAACATCGACGACAACCCGATGAAGGACAACTGGATGCCGCTCGTAAACGCGTTGGCATCTGGCGCGAGCTCGGTTTACGACATGTCGCAGAAGCCGGACGGCCCTGCCGCTCCCAGCGGCAAGGATGTCCCGGGGCGCAACTTCAGCGCGGCACCTAACTACACGCCCGCTGTGAACTACAGCGATTGGACGCCTGTCGATTACAAGCCTGAGGAGCGGCCAGCGGGCGGCGGATACATCCGCGGCATGGCTGACAAGTTCGATGAAGAAGACGCCCAGCAATGGTGGCGTCGATGAGGAGCGACGAGCTTCTCGCGCGTGCGCGCCGAGCCGCATTCATCGGCGATGAGCTCGCTTACACCGAGTACACGAACCAAGTCCTCTTCGACGAGATGAATGATCGGCTGCGCTCGGTGTTCTCCGACGCGATCATCAGCGCGCGGTCGGGCTACTGGCTCTCTACTGTGGTGTTTGCGGGAAACGTCACATACGGCAGCTTTCGGATTCCATCGCGTGCAGCCGTCGGCGGCCTGGAGTCTGTCGAGTACCTCCTGAACGGCGAGTACTATCACCTGCGCGAGCTTTCACCGCGTGAGGCGGCGAAGTGGGAGGTAACGTCAAGCTCCACTGTTACAGGCTTGCCGGTCGGCTATTGGCTGGACGGCGAGAAGGTCAATCTGGTCCGCGCTCCGCAGTCGGGCGTGACGATCAGGCTTCGATACTACCTTCGGCCATCTCTGCTGGTGACGTCGCAAAGCTCGACGTCGAGCAACTCGGGCAGCGCTGCAGCCATCCGCGGCCGCATCGATTTTGTCGACAACGCCAACAAGAAGGTCACGGTCAACACTCTGCCGTTCGACTACAGCCTTACATCGCCCGCAGCGATCACGACCGGCGCGACAGTCGATGTTGTTAGGCCCACTGGATGGCACACGCCCACGATTGTTTCAGCTGTCGGCACGATCGTAGGCAACGAAATCACGTTCGCAGGTCTGACGTCCGACGAGTTCCTGCAAGGCGTCAGGCTCAACGACTACGTGCGCGTTGCAGACCAAACAGACTGGCCGGCGCTGCCGTCTGACTTTCACCGCA
>DATCXH010000966.1:0-2460 GCA_036565925.1 Vicinamibacterales bacterium | reverse complement strand
GCGCGCGTGTGGCTGGCGGTCAAGGGCTTCGATCGCGCGTTCGGTGCGCGGCCGATGGCTCGCCTCATCGAGCGCGTCGTCAAGAAGCCGCTGTCGGAGTTGCTGCTGTTCGGGTCGCTCGCTGATGGAGGAGCGGTGCGCGTGGTGGTGGACAATGACGAGATCAAACTCGTCGCTGCATGAGCATCGCTGATATCCGTCGCGAATACCGCGGCGAGCCACTCAGCGAAACCGAGTCCGATCCGAATCCGTTCCGGCAGTTCGATCGCTGGTTCGCGCAGGTGCGCGAACTGGAGCCAGACGCCACCGAGATGGCGCTCGCCACGGCGACACGTGACGGGCGTCCATCCGTGCGCACGGTTCTGCTCAAGGGCCTCGACGATCGCGGCTTCGTGTTCTACACGAACTACAACAGCCGGAAAGCCAAAGACCTCACTGCTACCGGACGCGGCAGCCTGATGTTCTACTGGCGCTCACTCGAGCGCCAGGTGCGCATCGACGGCCGGGCGGAGAAGGTGAGCGCCGAGGAATCCGACGCCTACTTCGCGACGCGCCCGGTCGAGAGTCGGTGGAGTGTGTACGCCTCTCGCCAGAGTGAAGTGATCGAAAGCCGAGAGGCGCTCGAATCGCGCTTCACGATCGCGCGGCAGGAGTACGGCGACCGTGTCCCAAGGCCGGCGTGGTGGGGCGGGTATCGCATCGTCCCAGAGGAGTTCGAGTTCTGGCAGGGTCGGCCGAGTCGCCTGCACGATCGCCTGCGTTACGTGAAAGAGGCGAGTGGGATCTGGCGTCGCGAACGCCTGGCGCCGTGAGTGCGTCCGGCTGATCGAGGTATCGATGCGATCGGCTGCTGCGTTTGCACTGGCATCTCTCGCAATCTTTCATCCCGCCTGTGCGGCGCACGCAGAGCAGGCGCATGTCGTTCTGTCACAGTTTCGCGAAGCGCTGACCTTGTCGTTAACGGTCCCGTCCAACGTGGTTGTTGGTGAGGACACAAGACTTCACTTCCGTGTGCAGAACTCAGGCCGGCACGCGATCGAGGGATGCGTCGGTCCGTCGCGTAATGTCTGGATCACTCCTGAGGACGATACACAGGGCAACGAGCCCATCAGCATCTCTGAGCATGTGGTCGATCACCCCGGTTGCCAGCAGCGCTATCGGCTCGCCCCCGGTGCGCATTTCGACTGGGACGAGACTACCAGGGTGCCGGGCATCGTGCGTGGGTTTGCTAAGCTCGCAGTTGACGTCCAGATTGTTGATCCCAGGCACTGCGATCACGCCTTTGGATGTCCGGAGATGATGCTGACGGCCAGCGCGCCCATTGCTATTCGATGAACGATCGGAGGCCTCATCATGTTTGTAGGCCATTACAGCGTCGCGTTCGCCACCAAGAAAGCCGACGCCTCGATCCCGCTCTGGGTTCTGTTCCTGGCCGTGCAATGGCTCGACGTGATCTGGGCGCCGCTGGTTCTGCTCGGCATTGAGCGAGTACGAATCGTGCCGGGATTCACCGCGACCAATCCTCTCGATCTGTATTACATGCCGTATACCCACAGTTTGGTTGCTGCTGTTCTGTGGTCAGTGGCTGCGGCCCTGGTGTACGGTGCAGTCAGACCCGCCAGCACGAAGAGCCGCCTATTCGTCGGCCTCGCTGTGTTCTCCCATTGGATCCTCGACTTCATCGTGCACGTGCCGGATTTGCCGCTCTATGACAACCGGGCGAAGGTGGGCCTCGGGCTATGGAACAAACCGATCGTGGCGTTCTGCCTGGAGGCCGTTCTTCTGCTTGGCGCTATCGCCATTTATCTACGAACGGTGAAGAGGTCGCGCCTGGGAGTTGTTGCGTTCGGTCTGGTCATGCTTGGGATACACGCCTACATTTTCTTCGGTCCGCCTCTCGCATCGCCGACGGCCGCAGCCTTGACCGCCCTGGGCGCATATGCTGTGTTCGCCTTTGCCATCTGGTTTCTCAGTGACCGCACGGTCACGCGACATGCCGCCTGACCCGCTTTCGTCATCGGCGCAAACACGGTTGTGAGTAGCTGCCCTTCGTCGGCATCGCGACAACGTGCGCGTGCCGAGCATTGATGGGATTACACTCTGCGGTGAACCGCGATTCAGTGTTTATCGGAGCATCATGACCTCACACCGTGTCATCGCCGGAGTCCTCATTCTCCTGCTCTATCCCTCGTCGTCGTTCGCGCAGCGCGTCGCCGACATCGTGGGAACTGAGGTCACAACACCCACGGGAAGCAGGGGCGTGATGGTCCGGCCGAGCGGCGACGGACCCTTTCCAGCCATTCTTCACCTGCACGGCTCGGGAGATACCGTCGCGAACAACGTAAACGTCCTGCAGCTCTTTGCGCGGGCCGGATACGTGGCGATGGACGTGGAGTATCGCGAATTGAGGGCGGGCACGATCGACGTCGAGGACGTCCTCAAGTCCCTTGAGTTCCTGAA
>DATCXH010000964.1:0-2229 GCA_036565925.1 Vicinamibacterales bacterium | reverse complement strand
CATGGGACACACGGGTTCAGACCGGCCAGGATGGACAAGGCATGAGCAACATGGTGACGGGCCTTGGCCGGCAGCGTGGCCTTGAGATGTTCGCGAACTGGACGGACCGCATCACTCGTGGCGACATTCCGCCGGCACCACCGCGGCCGCAAGGGGTCGAGCGAAACGTCGTGCTGACCATGTGGGACTGGGGCGGGCCAGCGACCTTTGCGCACGACGAACTGACCACCGACAAGCGCAATCCGACGGCCAACGCATACGGCCCGATCTACGGTGTCGACTGGGGGAACGATGGATTCCTCATCATCGATCCGCTCGAGCACTCGGCGCAGGAACTGCGTATCCCGGTGCTCGACCCGAAGGTGCCGCCGGGCAAAGCGCAATCGATGCCCGTCCCCTCGCCGTATTGGGGTGACAGGCTGTACTGGTTCGACCCGGCGATCACGAATCACGCTGCGATGGACGCCAAGGGCCGTGTGTGGATGTCATCGCGATTTCGGCGGCCGGAGGATCAGCCGGCATTCTGCGGCACGCATCCGTCCGCTGCGCTTGCCCCCCAGAAGAACAGCTTCCGGCAAGTTCAATACTTCGATCCGAAGACGCGTCAGTTCAAGCAGGTGAACATCTGCTTCGATACGCACCACGTGCAGTTCGACAAAGACGAAACGCTGTACGGCAACGGCGTCTTCAGCGGCGCGATCGGCTGGATCAACACGCGGATTCTCGACGAGACCGGTGACGAGGCGAAAGCGCAAGGCTGGTGTCGCGGCTATCACGATCTGAATCAGGACGGCAAAGTCGATCCTGCTGTCGATCGGCAGATCGAGGTGAGCGTGATCTACAGCGTGATCCCACATCCGTCTGACGGCAGCGTGTGGGGCGCGGCGCCGGGTCCGATGCCCGGAAAGATCATTCGCATCGATCCGAAGACGTGTGTGGGCGAAGCCTACGAGCCGCCGTTCGATCCAGCGGCCGGTGTCGTCGGCTATACACCACGGGGGATCGATATCGACTCCAACGGCGTGATTTGGACCGCGCTGGCAAGCAGCGGACACCTGGCGAGTTTCGATCGGCGCAAATGCAAAGGCCCGTTGCAGGGGCCCTCGTCCACCAACGGGCAGCACTGCCGGGAGGGCTGGACGCTTCATCCCGTTCCCGGTCCGCGATTCAAAGGCGTGCGCGGCGACGTTGCCGTGGACTTCCAGTACTACAACTTCGTGGATAAATTCGACACATTCGGTCTCGGCGCCAACACGCCCTTCGCGAATGGCACCAACTCCGACTCACTGCTGGCGCTTCGGCCGGATGGCACCTGGCTCGTCTTCCGTGTGCCGTATCCGCTCGGGTTCTTCTCGCGGGGCATGGACGGCCGCATCGACGATCCGAAAGCGGGGTGGAAAGGGCGGGCGATTTATGCCGACTACGGCCCCAATGCCGTCTGGCACATGGAAGGCGGTCTCGGCACACGCAGCGCCGTCGTGAAGTTCCAGCTGCGGCCCGATCCATTGGCGAGATAACGACCATGTCGATGCATCGGCTTCATGTGAGCTGTCTCGCCATCGCCGTCTGCGCGGTGCTGGGCAGCACGGCTCTCGCGCACGTCGAGCTCTCGGGCGGCTGGGGACAGCGATTCCACGAAGACCTTCCTGAGCGCGGCGCCGGTCCGGAGATTGGCGACTACCTCGGACTGCCGATCAACGACGCTGCGCGTCTGCGAGCCGATTCGTGGGACGCGGGCAAGTGGACGATGCTCGAGCGGCAATGCGAGCCACATCCGGCCGACTACGCTCCGCGCGGTCCCGCCAGCATGCGGATTTCGAGCACAGTGGATCCCGTATCGCAGGACGTGATCGCGTGGCACACCACGATGATGTGGATGCTGCCGCAGCGCACGATCTATATGGACGGACGTTCGCGTCCATCCCCTTTCGCGCAGCACTCGTGGCAGGGCTTCTCGACCGGTGAGTGGGAGGGCGACATGCTCAAAGTGACCACCACTCATCTCAAGGAGGGCTGGCTTCGCCGCAATGGCGTGCCGCGGAGCGAGAAGGCCACCCTCATCGAGTACTTCATTCGCCATGGTGAGTATCTGACGCTGGTCACCATCGTCAAAGATCCGGTCTATCTCACCGAGCCGTTCGTTCGCACGTCGAACTGGGTGGCAGATCCGGGGTTTCAATTGAGCCCGTTTTCGTGCATCCCGACGGTCGAGATCGAACGGCCGCGCGA
>DATCXH010001169.1:0-6000 GCA_036565925.1 Vicinamibacterales bacterium | reverse complement strand
ATCAGGTTTTTTCGCCTCAGCATCTATCTGCCCGGCAGCGCGTAGGCGATCCAGCCGAGCGGTGCTGTCGTGTCCGTGCCGGAAGCGCGAGCGGCAGAACCTGACGCCGGGACCAGCAGATACTGCCGGCCATTGGTCTCGTACATCACGGGCGAACCAACGAAGTTGCCGCCGAACCGCGATACCCAGAGTTGACGTCCGGTATCGCTGTCCCAGGCGCGGATCTGGTTGTCGCCGCCGGCGCCGAAGACGAGCCCGGATTCGGTGACGACGATGCCGTTGAGCAGTGCGGGCATGCCCGTACCCGTGATTCCGCGAGCCGCGAGACCGGGGTCGTCACCGAAGCCGATGCGCCACGCGATTCGGGGCGTGTTCAATTCGTACTTCACGATCGACGTGTACGGCGGTTTGATGCGATTGCCGACCGTGTTGTATTCGTTGATCACCGGTCGATCGAATTGCGGCACGCCGTCGGGATACGCCGGCAGTGCTCCGCGTCCGCGCCCGCCCGCAGCAGCGGGTCTCGTCAACACCGAACCCGATCCGGCGATCAGCTCCGGGGGTGCACCGGACCCTTGCGGCCCACCGCGGCCACCCGGGCCCTGTCCGCGCGCTGCCGGAGCTGTCGTCAAGAACGTCGCTAGCGCGTCGACATCGGTGGCCGAGAGGTGCGGGAACGCAGGCATGCGTCCCTTGCCCGCGCCGATGACTGCGCGGATCGCTGCGGCGTCGAAGCGCGGCGCGCCGGCGGCGATGTTGTTCACGGGATTTGTCTCGCCGTAGATCAGCGGCACGCCCGAATCCGTACCCAACCGATCAGGGCCGTGGCACATCTGGCAGTTCTGCTGATACACAGATTGTCCCGGCGGCACCTGCGGTGCACCGCCGCGGCCAGTGTTCTCGCCGGGCCGGAGTAAACGAAGGATCCCTGGGTTGTCGTGTGCGATGACGTACACCGCGCCCGTGCGGGGTTCGGCCGCCATGCCGCCAAAGAGGACGCCGCCGTTGCTCGTCGGCACGTGCACCGTGTCGGAGTAACTGATCGGCGTGAAGACACCCTTGTTGCTGGCGGCGAGCAGCCGTTTCTTCAACGCGTCGGCGTCGTCGGCTGGAAGATACGGGCTGATGTCGTCGACGCCGAAGGACTCTTTCGCAAAAGGTGGCGGGCTGCTCGGACGCGGTTGTGTCGGCCAGCTCTGTTCGGCCGTCATTTCGGACCTCGGCACCGGACGTTCCTCGATGGGCCAGATGGGCTCGCCGGTCACTCGATCGAACACGTAGAGCCACGGCGTCTTGCTGGCGACGACAACCACGTCTCTGTTGCGGCCGTTCTGACGAATGGTCGTCAACTGCGGCGCAGCACTCGGGTCCAGATCCCAGAGATCGTGATGGACGAACTGAAAGTGCCACAGGCGCTTGCCGGTCCGCGCATCGAGCGCGACGATGGACGTGCCGAACAGGTTGGCGCCGATCCGATCGGCGCCGTAGAAGTCGTAGGTGGGTGAGCCGAGCGGAATGTAGGCGATGCCGCGCGCGGTATCGATTGTCAGCTCGCCCCAATTGTTGGTGCCGCCGACGTATTTCCACGCGTCCTTCGGCCACGAGTCGTACCCGAACTCACCTGGGCGCGGCACGGTATGGAACGTCCAGACGAGACGGCCCGTGAGCACATCGTAGGCGCGGATGTCGCCGGGCGGCGACATGTAGCCTTCACCGGTCGCGCTCCCAAGAATGATCAGGTTCTCGAAGACCTCGCCAGGCGTGTTCGACTGGATGTTGCCAAGAGTCGCCGGATCGCGGCCGTCGATACCGACTCGCAGATCGACGACACCGTCGGTGCCGAACGACATCACGGATTTGCCGGTGTTCGCGTCGAGCTCCTGGAGCAGGCTGTTCATCGCGAAGATCAAACGCTGCTCACGGCCGTCGGCGCTCTCCCAGTAGTTCATGCCACGGCTGGTCATGCCGTTCATGTTTTCGCGAACCCACCGCTCCTTGCCGGACTTCGCGTCCACGGCGACGAGCGATCCGTTGCGTCCGCGGCCGTAGATCACACCCCGGACGACGATCGGACCGCTACCGGTATCGCCGAACGGATACGTCCACGCGACCCGGAGCTGGCTGACGTTCGACTTGTTGATCTGTCGTGACGCGAAGTAGCGGGAGTTGTCTGCGCCGTTGCCGTAACCAGGCCACCATTTGTCGTTCGAGGATTGCGCCAGGGTCGCGGCGACTGTGGCCAGGCCAGCGCCGACACCGATCACCGCGACGATATACTTCCTGGTCCCGCGCTGGAACATAAGCGCGTATGATAGCCGTTCGCACAGACGATTTCGTATTGCGCAACACGGTTTTGTCCCGATTTTGACGCGAGGACCGCCATGATCGACTGGATGAGAGCTCTCCTGCGAGCGTTACTCCTCAGCGTGGCTGCGGCTTCGGTGCTGCTCGCGCAGCAGTCTGCGCAGGAGACGCTGGCGCGGCGAATCGTCCACACCGACCCGGCCGCGTTCCGGCAATCTGCCGCTGTGCACGCTGGGGCCGGCAGCATGGCCTTCACCGCACTCCTCAATCGCGGGGCCGTCACGCCCGAGTTCAACTTTCTCCATCGCGGCGTGATCCCGCCGGGAGCGGGCATCGGCCACCACTTTCACAACACCGTCGAAGAGATGTTCGTCATTCTCGACGGAGAAGCACAGTTCACGATCGATGGCCGCACATCCACAATCAAAGGACCGGCGGGTGTCATTTGCCGGACCGGCCACTCGCACGCGATCTATAACGCGGGTTCGACACCGGTGCAGTGGATGAATCTGAACGTCTCGCTCACCGCCGGCGTGTACGACGCGTTCGATCTTGGTGATACGCGTATGGGCGCTGCGCTCGATCCGATCCCCACGTTCATGACGATGCGGTTGGATCGTGCGCTCCTCAGGCCGGCGGGTGCGCGCGGACGCGGTGCTGCGCCACCGTCGCCGACCGCCGTCGTCGCGCGTCGCGCGCTTGGTCCGACGGTCTTCTCGACGACATGGGCGTACATCGATCACGTGCTGGTGCCTGCCGGTGCCGCGACGCCTGAGCAGGCGCACGAAGCGATCGGCGAGGCCTACTACGTGCTGGCCGGCACCGGCACGATCACCGTCAAGGGATCGATGACTGAGACGGCTCCGATCCGCGCCGGGGACGCTCTTCCGATTCGGATCGGCGAAACGAGTCTGTTCACCAACACCGGAACGGAGGCACTCGAACTGTTCGTGATGGGTGTCGCCAAAGACATGGCGATGAAGACGCAACTGCTGTCCACCGGCAACCAGCGGTGACTGACGCACGAAAGACTGGAGTGATGCACGTGCACAGACGAGGGATCCTCAAGGCTGGTTTCGTGGCGGGCGCCACTGCGCTCGGTTTTGGCCGCTTCGTCAGACTCGCAGTCGCACAAACGAAACACATCCGGCTGTACGTTGAAATGGACATCCCACCCGCCCGCGAGCGCGAGATGCTCGACACGTTTCACAACGTGTTCGTGCCGGAGGCGGTGAAGCACCAAGGCTACATCCGCGTAAAGATGCTCAAACGACGCGCGGTCCTGCAGGGTACGGCGCCGCCGAATCACAACTACCGGTTCGAGTTGGAATTCGAAAGCGAAGAGCTTCGTCAGCAGTGGATCACCTCGGTAGGCCATCAACGCGTGTGGCCGCAGGTGGAGAAGACGATGACGACCGTGAAGGATTACCCTGTTGTGCTCTACGACGAGGTCTGAGTCAGTTCATCCATCGTTACCGCGCCGGCGGCGTCCGAAGAGTTGGTCGGCCGTTGCTCCCATGAGGATCACCGCGCCCATCACCGCGAAGTCGAGAGAGCCCGGGATGTCGAGCAGGTTCACCAGGTTCCGCAGCACTTGCAGCAGCGCCGCACCCATGACGATGCCGATGACCGATCCTTCACCGCCGCGCAGGCTGCAGCCGCCGACGACGGCGGCTGCAATCGCATAGAGCTCGTAGAAATTGCCGTGCGACGCAGGCGAGATCGAGTTGGTGTAAAAGGCGATGACGATCGCCGAGAAGGCGGCGAGAATCCCGGACAGGATGTAGGCCCACGTGATGACCGCTCGCGTGTTGACGCCCGAGTAGCGAGCAGCCTCGGCGTTGTGGCCGATGGCGAAAAGATGCCGTCCGAATACCGATCGATGGAGCAGCACCCAGGCCAGGCCTGCCACCACGCACATCAGCACGAACGGCATCGGCACCCCGCCAATGCTTCCCGACGCCAGCATCCGTACCCATTCGAAGCCCCGGCCGGTTCCGAAGCCTTTCGTCGAATCGTCGGCGATATAGCGGGCGGCGCCGCGATAGAGCAGCAGACCGCACAGCGTGACGATGAAGGGCTGCAAACGCAGCCGTGCGACCAGCACACCGTGGGCAGCACCGAGGCACCCGCCGAGCGCGATCACCGCCGCCAACGCGACGCTGGCCGGCCAGCCCCACTCGACGAGCATCATCGACAGGAGCACGCCCAGCAGCGCACAAATCGATCCGACCGACAGATCGATGCCGCCGGTGATGATCACAATGCCAACGCCGATGCTGAACATGCCATAGGTGCCGACGAGACGGGCGACGTTCTGCACGTTGGTGACGCTGAGAAACTGGGGACTCGCAATCGCGACGATGGTGCAGAGCGCCACCAGCAGCAGGAGAACACCGAGCTCTTTTCGTGTCATAGAGTGGGATCAGGCGATCGCCAGCTGCATGATCGCTTCTGGTGTGGACGAGGAGCGGTCGAGGATGCCGGTGATCCGTCCGTCGTGCATCACCGCCACGCGGTCGCTTTGGGCGACGATCTCTTCGATGTCACTGCTGATCATCACCACCGCCGCTCCCTTGTCAGCGAGCCGGCGAATGAGGCGATGGATCTCGGCCTTGGCGCCGACGTCGACGCCTTGCGTGGGTTCGTCGAAGATCATGACGCGCGGCTCGAGCGCCAGCCATTTGCCGAGCACGACCTTCTGCTGGTTTCCGCCGCTGAGTGTCGCCACGGGCGCCTCGACGGAAGAGGCTTTGACGGACAGCGCTGCGGCGGTGTCTCGAGCGGCGCTGGTCTCGGCGGCGCGCTGGACGAGACCAAGACGGGCATACGATTCGAGTGCGGGAAGCGTCAGGTTCTCGCGCACCGTCATCGCCGCGATGATGCCTCGGCCGCGACGGTCTTCGGGAATCAGACACATTCCGGCGCGGATGGCGTCGCGCGGCGAGTCCAGTGCCAGCGGCTGACTGTCGAGCAGTACGCGGCCCGACACCGCGGGCGCAACGCCGCAGATGGTCTCGGCCAGCTCCGATCGACCCGCGCCGATCAGGCCGGCAATGCCGAGCACCTCGCCGCTGTTGACGGTCAGCGAGACCTCGGCCAGGGGATACCGATGCGTGCGGACGCGCTCGAGGTGCAACCGCGCGTCGCGTGGGCCCGTTCCCATCGCGCGGCGCACGACTCCAGCGTCGACCGCGCGGCCGACCATCAGGTGCACGAGACGATCGCGCGTGATCTCGCCGCGCTGGAGCACGCCCGCGTTGCGCCCGTCGCGCAGCACGACCGCGCGATCGGCCAGCGCTTCGATTTCCTTCAATCGATGCGACACGTACACGATGGCGGTGCCGCTCGATCGCAGATCCTGCAGCACTGCGAAGAGGCGTTCGGCCTCGCTCGATCCAAGACTCGCCGTCGGCTCGTCGAGAACGAGCAGCCGCGCGTTCATCGAAAGAGCGCGTGCGATTGCGACGAACTGCTGCTGCGCACGAGACAACCGCCGCACGATCGTTCGCGGCGAGATCGGCGCCCCGATCCGGGCGAGTTGCCGTTCTGTGTCTGCCTCCATACGCCGGCGATCCAGCAGCCGCAGCGGCCCCGCCCACAGCGGCTCGCGCCCGAGGAAGACGTTGCCGGCGACGTCCAGCGTCTCGATGACCTCACGCTCCTGATGGATGATGCCGATGCCGAGGCGAGCCG
>DATCXH010001001.1:0-2921 GCA_036565925.1 Vicinamibacterales bacterium | reverse complement strand
TGGGGAACACCCACGCGCGCCTGCAGCAACTCTATGGTTCGGCGCAACAGATCGATTGCTTCGACGCGGCTGGCGGGGGCGCGTGTGTGGTGATCCGGATTCCATTCCGGATCGCTGCACATGCGGCGTGAACAACGGAGTACCGACATGCGACCACCAACGAGCATACCGACGCGCACCGAGACGACAGCAGCTCCGTCGAGCACCATCTCAGTTGTGATCGCGGATGATGAACCGCTCGCACGCAAAGGGGTGCGCGTCTGGCTCCGTTCCGAAGCCGACATCACCGTCGTTGGCGAGGCGGCCAATGGACTCGAGGCCGTGAAGGCCATCGAGACGTTGCGCCCGGACCTTGTGTTTCTGGATATCAGGATGCCAGGCCTGGACGGATTTCAAGTGCTTGCTCGCGCAGCACCAGTGCACCTACCGCTGGTCGTCTTTGTCACCGCCTACGACAGTTATGCGCTGAAGGCATTCGAGACGCACGCGCTCGACTATCTGTTGAAGCCATTGACCGAACGGCGTCTGCACCAGGCGCTCGATCGCGCGCGCTGGGTGCTCGCGGCGCAAGAGGAACTCGAAAAGAAACACGGCGTGCTACTGCAGCTGCTCGAGGCACGTGGATCGCTCCACGGTCAGAATCCGTCCGATGCCGGCGGCGGCCGATATCTGAAGCGCTTTGCCGTGCGCGACGACAATCGCTACCTGCTGGTGAACGCGGAACAAGTCGACTGGTTCGATTCGGCGGCCAACTACATTCGGCTGCACGTCGGTCCTAGCGCGTTTCTCGTACGCATGACCATGAATGAGCTGGAGCAGAAACTGGATCCGCAGCAGTTCGCACGGATTCATCGATCGACCATCGTCAACATCGCGCGCGTGAAGGAAGTGACACCCGACTGGCATGGCGAATTCGACGTCAAGCTGCTCGACGGCACCAACCTTCGGCTGACACGCACGTATCGCAACAGGCTGCTGCCATAGGAGAACCTGCGGATCGTGCCGTCACGCGAGACGTTGAAAACCTGGCTCGTCGTCTTGACGCTGGCGATGCTCTTCGGCGTCATGGAGGCGGCACAACTACGTCTTGGGTCATCGGTCCTCGGACAGGGCATCCCGATCACCGTCGCCCTCGCGAGGGTGATGCCGTTCTGGGTGCTCGCCGCGATCGTCGTCCCGTTGATTGCGATGGCTGGGCGACGCTTCCATGTGTGGCGGTTTCTGCTGCGACCCAACGTCCCGGCAGTCGTGGTCGCCGCGACCGGGTTTGCGATGCTAGCGCTGGTTGGCCGGGCGCTGATCGCCACCATCGATCCGCGCACCAGCATCGGCTCGCGTCCAACACCGCTGCAACTGTTCCAGGCGTACTTTCCTCTCGACCTGCTCACGTACACCGCGTTCGTCGGAACGCTGTACGCGTTCCACTATTACCGGGAAGCCCGGCGGCGGGAGATCACCGCGTCTCAGCTCCAGGCGAGTCTCGCTGAGGCGCGGCTCGACGGTCTCGAGGCACGCATCGACCCTGACCTTCTCTTCACGACCTTGAACGACATCTCCACTCTGGCAAGCCAGGGAGAGCAGAAGCCGGTGATCGACATGCTCGCCAGGCTCAGTGAGGTGCTCAGGGCGGCGCTCAACGATCAACGACCCGAGGAGCTTCCGCTGAAGCACGAGCTCGCGTTGCTCGACGGGTACATGAAGATCAATGACACGGGTGCGGCGCAGCGCGATGACGTGCGCGTGGATGTGCCACCCGACGTCATGAATGCGCTCGTCCCGCGAATGATGTTGCCGACCATCGCCGAACGCGTCGTCCGTCAGAGCAAGAACGGTGACGACCATTCTAGTCCAGTCACGGTGCGTGCCGAACGGCACGATGAGACACTCAGACTCGAGCTGACGATTGTCGCTGCCGACCGAGCGAACTGTCAGTGGCGCGAACACGACATCGAGCTCGACGGCACCCGCGAGCAGTTGGAGCGTCTCTACGGTCGATCGCAATCAATCGAGCTGTCCGCCGGAGAGGCACGCGTCTCAGCGGTGATAACGATCCCATTCAGAGAGGCGCTGGCCGGCGAGGCCCGTACGACGTGACACGTCCGGCGCCCATCCCTGACTGACGCCGTTCTTCCCAGATCGCAACCCGTCGGCAGAAAGCTGGGACACGATGAGCCCCATGCGTCTACTTGCCATTGCCCTTCTGCTCGCCGTCATTGACGTTGCCGCGCAAGCACCGCCGCAGGGGCGTGGCGGCGGGCGCGGATTCTCATTTGGTCCGCCATCGGGAGCACAGCTGTTTCAAACGAGTTGCGCCACGTGCCATGGCACGGAAGGCCTCGAGGTCGGTGGACGCACGGCGCCTCCACTCTCGACGCTGAATGCGCTGCCGCCCGAACGCATCTATCAGGCGATCACCAGCGGGTCGATGGCGGTCCACGCCTCCTCGATGCCGGACAAACAAAAGCGCGACCTGACCGAGTTTGTCGCGCGACGGCCGTTCTTGGACATCGAAGGCACCGGCACAGCGAAGATGTCAAATCGCTGCGCGACCAATCCGCCGCTTGGAGATCTCTCGACATCAGCCGCGTGGAACGGGTGGGGCGGCGCAAACAACGCGCGCACTCAGACCGCCGCAGGCGCGGGCCTCACCGCACGCGAGGTGCCGGCACTCACGCTGAAGTGGGCGTTCGGTTTTCCAGGCGGAGGCGTGAGCTCATCGCAACCGACAGTCGCGCTTGGACGCGTATTCGTCGCCAGCGACAACCGCGCCGTGTATTCGATCGACGCGCGTTCGGGTTGTGCCTACTGGTCCTTCCACGCAGACAGCATCGGCCGGTTTGCTCCGCTCATCGGTCCGATTGCCGGCTACCCCGGCACTCGCTATGCGATGTTCTTCGTCACCGGACCGGGCCATGCCTATG
>DATCXH010000939.1:0-2577 GCA_036565925.1 Vicinamibacterales bacterium | reverse complement strand
AGCCGCCGCTGTAGCCAGTGGTGTCCTGCTTGCGCACTTCGTACTCGACGTCGGTCGATGGCGCCTGGTCGGCCGGTGCCGCGCCCCACAGCAGGTTGCGGCGCTCCAGATCGCGAGGCTCATTCCACAGTTGCGTCAGTGGCACTTGCGGCGCCGCTTCGGGCGCGGCCGGACGATTGTTGATGACCGGCCTTCCGCAGTCGATAGCCATGAACCACCCGACACCGAGAACGAGCATGCGCACTGGAGTGCGAAGGGCCATAGGTTCCTCGTTATTGAGAGCGTGACTTATCGTCGGCCTGCGGCTCCGGCCTGAGTGGCAGCGAGCCCGAGTCCACTCGCTTGCCAGCACGGGAGACCACCTGGAATTGCATGGAGTCCTTGTCGAGTTCGGCCACCATGAACACGTTGTCTACATCGAAGCCTTTGTCGGTGAGCGCGCTGTTGGTGCGGATGTTGCCCTCGCGCAACTTCGCCGAGCCGCCTTGCGTGAAGTAATAGATGCCCTTCTGCGGCACGATGCGCTCGTAGAAGTGCTCGTGCCCTGCGAACACCACGTCCATGCCGTACTTCACAAACAGCGGTTCGAGACGCGTGCGCAAATCCACTTCCGATCCGTGCCGTGCACCCGACGAATAGAGTGGATGGTGGAAGAAGGCGACCTTCCAGCGATCGTTCGCGCGGGAGAGCTGTTCCTCCAACCACTTCAGCTGCGTCTGATCCATGTAGTTGCTGTCGAGTGCGAAGAAGCGCGCATCGCCCTTTTTGAACGTGTAGAAGCGCTCACCGTTCATGTTGAACGGCTTGTAATAGCGCTGCGTCGGATCGTCGTGATTGCCGAGTGACGCGTAGAACGGAATCTTCTGCGAGAGGATGCCTTCGTACGGCTTCTCGAACTTCTTGACGAAATCCTGCGGCCGTTCGCTGCCGTAGATGTTGTCGCCGAGCATGATGACGAACTCGAACGGGAAAATCTGCAGCGCCTTGGTCATCTGCGCGCCGACCTCGTATTGGCGGCGATCGCCGGTGCCACTGTCGCCGATGATGGCGAAGCGCACCGAGTCCATGTCGCGAGGCGCAGTGATTTCAAGCGACGGCTTCGCGGTTTGCGCCGCGGCCGGTGCTGCCGGCTTGGCGGTCGCCGACGGCGCTGGATTAGGCGGCGTCGGGGCCTGCTGAGCACTGAGCGTGGTGACGCCGAGAGCGAAGAGTCCGGAGAGGAGCAGTCTGTTTACGCGCATAGCGTCATTCTGCTCTGGTTGGCTCCGCTCCGACCAGTACATCCACAATCACGTTCGCATCGCGGTCCCGTAGCAGCAGGCGGCGGTCCACCAGCCGGTATTCGAGCTCCTCCGGCAACATCGGCAACTGCGCCAGCAGCTTCGGTGGCACAGTGGCCAGTGCGATATTGGGCGGGTACGGCTGATTGACCTTCAGCACGAGACCCTTGGGGACCTCGGCCAGAATGGCCCTCTGATCGGCTGCACTGCGGGCATTCCAGTCCTTTTCGACGATGGTCAGCAACTGCCGCGAGACCGGAGCAAATATGTCCCCCGGCTTGGCGTTGACGCGCGCCATCGCAATGCCTTTGCCGAGCGCGACCTCACGGTCGTGAATCTTGGCCGGATCACCGGTCTCCTTCACCTCGGGGTATTTGTGCGTGACATCCCGGCGCAGCTCGAGATAGGCATCCACGCGCTTCTTGAACTCCACCAGCGCCTGCGCGTGCGGGTTCACTGGCGTCGCCTGCGCGCGTTCGGCGGCGACGAGTTGTCCGACAGGGAAACTGATGCTTAACACGGAGAAGAGCAGTGCTACTGATGTGCGCACCATCTACTACCTCCTCAGTTCAGCAAGGCGCATTGCCTTATCAATTCAAGGGACATGCCACGGCGTCGTTCGTCAACGCCTAGAAGGCAGGACCTATTCCGATGGAGATCCGATAGCCTTCGGAACTCCACGCCGAGTCGAGCCGGCCGATCGTTCGTCGAGTGGTGCGACCGCGAATGCCCACTCCAAGGCTCATCTTCAATGAGCTCAGCGACAGCCGAGACAGCGATGGCGCCACCGTGCCGGTATCGAGAAATGGCGCGATCTCGACAAAACGATGCGCGCGCCAGCGGTATTCGACGCTCGCATGCGCGATTGCCTGATCGGGGAACCGATAGGAATGGAAGCCGCGCAGTGTTTCGCCGCCCCCGAGCGATTGCTGCAGATAAAAGGGCGTGGCGCCGTTCTCTCCTGTGAAGTCACTGGAGACGAGACCACGCACAGCGAGGACGCCGCGTTCGGAAAACATGCGGCGATAGCCGCGTGCGTCGAATGTGACCCGCGTGAACGACAGGTCCGTTGGCGCCGACACGCCTGGTGCGAACGTGGCGGACGTATTCGACGCGAAATAGCGCCGCACGGCGACGCCGAGCATGTGGCCGTTCTCTGGCATGCCAGGCTCCAGTCGTGTGTCGTGCGCGACCCCCACGCCATACGTGAAGTACAACGGCTGTTCCGGTGCGCCTGGCGTCAGCGCGGGCGCGAATCGATCTTCGACATTGATCAGCGAATCGTTGTGGCCGGGAC
>DATCXH010000553.1:0-2648 GCA_036565925.1 Vicinamibacterales bacterium | reverse complement strand
GTTGACGAGCACCGCGACGACAATGCGCTCGAAGAGACGGGCACTGCGCAAGATGATGTCGACGTGACCGTTGGTCAGCGGATCGAACGAGCCAGGAAAGACGGCGAGTCGGCCGGCCGGCGGGCGAGACATGTCACTCCTTCGCCTGTGGCGTGAAGAACGTCAGCGTGCTGTCACCCGACTTCACCCGCCGTACCGATGCGAGCGAGGCAACGGGATCCACCTCACGGCGCGTCGCATGCTCCAGCACGACCAGACCTCCTGGCGCAAGCGCCCGAGCCGAGGCCTCCAGCACCGTGGTCATGGTTGTGATGTCGTACGGCGGATCCAGCAGGATCAGATCGAACGCGTTCGAGCCCAGGCCCGGCAACACCGTGGCAACATCGCCACGGTGGATAGTATAGCCCCCCGGCACGGCGCACATTTTGAGGTTCTCCTCGATGAGCGCAACGGCGCGGCGATCGTGTTCAACGAACGTCACCTGCGCTGCACCACGGCTGATGGCCTCGATGCCGACTGCTCCTGTCCCGGCGAATCCATCCAGCACACGCGCGCCCTCGATTCTCGGCGCCAGGATGTTGAACAGCGTCTCGCGGAGCTTGTCAGAAGTGGGACGCACGCCATCCCACGCCGGAGCCTTCAGTCGGCGTCCTTTGAGGCGTCCGGCGATGACGCGCATCAACCAACCTCAATCAAACCGAATTGATCCTGCCAATGCTTCGCCACGAATGCATTCAGTTCAGGCGTGAGGGCCCCCCGCTCGACGAGCGCCCGCGCCTCATGGTGCGCGAGTTCCATGATGTCTCGATCGCGCACGAGATCGCCGGTGCGCAGCTTCGGCAATCCTGACTGTCGTGTGCCAAAGAAATCTCCCGGGCCGCGCAGCTCGAGGTCTCGTTCCGCGATCACGAACCCGTCGTTGGTGGACGACATCGCCTTGAGCCGCTCCCGCGCGTCATCTGTCCATGGCGCTTGATACAGCAGGATGCACACGGATTGCGCTGACCCACGGCCGACGCGGCCGCGTAACTGGTGCAGCTGCGACAACCCGAATCGTTCGGCATGTTCGACGACCATAATCGACGCGTTGGGCACGTCAACACCAACTTCGACGACCGTGGTCGAGACCAGGACGTCGATCCGCCCGGCGGCGAACGCGTGCATGACATGGTCCTTCGCGTCCTGTTTCATGCGGCCATGCAGCAGCGCGACACGGTGTGCGGGGAACACTTCGGCCTGCAGGTGATCGGCCATCTCCGTCGCCGACTTCAGATCTATCTTCTCGGACTCCTCCACGAGCGGATAAATAATGTACGCCTGACGTCCCGCCTCCAGCTCACCACGAATCAGATCGTAGATCTCGTCCCGACGTGACTCGGGCTTGACGAGCGTCGTCACGGGTTTTCGACCGGGCGGAAGATCGGGAATCTTCGAGACGTCGAGTTCGCTGTAATCGGTCAGTGCGAGCGTGCGTGGGATCGGCGTGGCAGTCATGAGCAGAACGTCGGGTCGCAATCCTTTCGCGCGCAACGAGGCCCGTTGCGCCACACCGAACCGGTGCTGCTCATCGATGACGACGAGTCCCAACTTGTTGAACGCCACCTGATCCTGGACGAGCGCGTGCGTGCCGACGACGAGGTTCGTCGTGCCGCGCTCGATATTGGCGAGGAGCGTGTGCTTGTGCAGCCCCGGCGTACTGCCAGTCAACAAATCGACGCGGAACCGCGACGAGGCCAGCAGCTTCGCGATATTGCCGTAGTGTTGTGCGGCAAGGATCTCAGTCGGCGCCATGAAGGCGACCTGCAGACCGTTCTCCATCGCGACGATCGCCGCGAGCAGCGCGACGATTGTCTTGCCTGCACCGACATCGCCTTGCAGCAGCCGGTGCATCGGCTCAGGTCGCAGCATGTCGTCGACGATCTCTTTCACCGCCTGCCGCTGCCCGGGTGTGAGCTTGAACGGCAGGACCTTGGCTGCCGACGCACGAATCCGATCGTCAACAACCGGCACAAATCGCTTCAGCTCGCTGCCGCTCGCGTGACGCCGCCAGGCGTGGCCGATCTGGAACAGGAAGAACTCCTCGAAGATCAGCCGACGTTGCGCCGGCGACCGGAAGGCATTCAGCACGTCTACCGACGCCTCGTTCGGTGGAAAGTGCGATTCCTCCAGTGCCGCCCGTCGCGGCATCAACTGCAGCCGCGTGCGCAGGTCTTCCGGCAATGGATCGAGGATGTCGGCTGGCAGTTGATCGAGGGCCTGCCGGACCAGGCGCCGCTGCATGTTGGGCGTGACCGTCCCGGTCTTCTCATAGAACGGCACGACGCGCCCCGTATGGACGCTCGATAGATCCTCTGACACGAGCTCATACTCGGGATTCATGAAGTGGAGGCCCGTTGAATCGAGCTTCACGTCGCCAAAGATGACCACCTGCAGGTGCGGCCGCAGGATGTCGGCGAGAAAGGCCTGATTCATCCACGTGCAACGAATCGACCCGCTCGCATCGGCGATGACCGCGTGAAAGATCTTGAAGCCGCGTCGTCTCGTGACGGCGACGTTCGACGATTTGATCTCACCGAGCACGGCGGCTTTGTTGCCGGGACGCAGCGTCGAGATTGGCTGCATCCGGCTGCGGTCTTCGTAGCGGAACG
>DATCXH010000393.1:0-2796 GCA_036565925.1 Vicinamibacterales bacterium | reverse complement strand
AGCAGGTTCTTCTCGATGAACTGGGCTAGCTCTCGTTTCAACATTACTAGACTCGCGCTCCTTGGGTGAGTGACGCCAGCAGCGCCTGGCGATCGGTCTTGCCGGTTGAGGTCTTTGGTAATTCGCTTTCCACGTGAAACGCCTCCGGCACCATGTACACAGGCAACCGGGTCAGACAAAAGGCGTGCAGGTCATCCGCTGAAAGCGTATGACCGTCGGCCGGCGCGACGAACGCCTGCAGCCTCGCGCCGATCTCTTCGTCGGGGATCGGAACAACAGCAGCCTCCTTGACCTTCTCGTGTTGATGGAGTGCCTGTTCGATTTCGCCAAGCTCGATGCGATAGCCGCGAGACTTCACCATGTGATCTCTGCGGCCGACGAAGAAGTAGTTGCCGTCGTCGGCAAGCCGTACGATGTCGCCGGTGCGATAGACGCGATCGTCGAACGCCGCCTGAAGTTGATTGCGCACGAGGACCTGGGAAGTCTTGTCTGGCAGTCCCCAATAGCCGGCCATCACGGTACCGCCGCGCACAAGCAGCTCGCCTTCCTCGCCGACGCCGGTGAGGCGGCCATCGGTATCGACGGCGAAGACTTCCTGATTGGCGCAGGCCTTTCCGATCGGAATGCTCGTGGCGTCAGGATCGAGATCGCGTGGCACCTGATAGTAGGTGCAGACATTCGTCTCAGTGGGACCGTACAGATTGTAGAACTCCGCCTTCGCGAGGACGCGCATGACGTCGCGGAGATATTTCTGAGGGAACACTTCGCCAGCAAACAGCACCGTGCGCAGCTGCGGATACTCCCAGCGATCGAGCTGACCATGCAGCAGCATGCGGACGAGCGCCGACGGCACGGAATACCACACACTGATCCGCTCGTCGTTGATCCACTTTGCCAGCGCTCCAGGAAACATCGCCACCTGGTCGGGGACCATAACGACGCACGCGCCGGAGGCGAGCGCGACATAGACGTCGAACACCGACAGATCGAAGTGAAACGGCGCGTGGTTGGAGAGGCGATCCTCGGCGCCCACCCCGAACGTCTCCACTCCCCAATCGATGAATGTCAACGCGTTTCGATGCGTGATGATCACGCCCTTCGGTTTGCCAGTCGAACCGGATGTGTAGAGCAAATACGCCGGATCGGTTTCAACGCCAGCAGGCCATACGCCATCCGCAGTGGGCGTCAGCGTGCTCCATGGTCGTGTTTCCCATGGTGGCGTCGCGACCGCGGCATCATCGGTCACGATCGCAAGCTTCAGTGTCGCTAGCGCGGACTGATGCTCGTGAAGCGCCGTAAGCCGTTCGCCGCTCGCAACGACCGCTGACACTGCACAGTCGCCGAGGATGTACGAGGCCCGCAGCGCCGGAGCGTGCGGATCGACCGGGACGTACGCGGCGCCGGCCTTCGAAATGCCGAGCATTGCGGCGATGCTCTTGTGACTTTTCGGCGTGTAGAGACCCACGCGGTGGCCGCGTCCGATTCCGCGCGCGGTCAGCGTCGCGGCGATGGCGTTGCTGATCTCGTCGAGTTCACGATACGTGAGCCTCTCGCCGCGCCACTGCACCGCCGGTCGATCGCGATATCTTCGGACGCTGTCTCGGAGGCCGTGCCAGAGGAGAAAACTCATGGTGTCAACCCAAGGTGACGAGCGACGATCAGACGTTGAATTTCAGAGGTGCCGGAGTAGAGTCGCGACGCGACGTTGTCGCGAAGGTGGCGCTCCACCTGATACTCTCGCATGTAGCCGTAACCGCCGTGGATCTGGATGGCGTCAAGCGCTGATGCCACTGCCGCATCGCTGATCGTCAACTTGGCCATCGCGCCTTCGAGCGCGTTCGGCTCGCCGCGGCCGTGGGCCCACGCCGCGCGATAGAGCATCATGCGCGAGGTCTCGAGACGGACCTTCATGTCGGCGAGCTTGGCCGCAACCAGCTGGAAATTCCCGATCGGCTTGCCAAACTGCTTTCGTGTGCGCGCATACTGCACGCACACCTCCAGCTCGCGTTCCATCGTCCCGACGGTGCTCCCAAGGATGCAGCTTCGCTCCCACGCCATCGAGTGATTGAAGATCGCCGAGCCTTGTCCCATTCGACCGAGGCGATTCTCCGCCGGAATCTCGCAGTCCTCGAGGAACACCTCCGAGGTCGGCGATGTGGTGAGACCGAGCTTCTCGAGCTTTCGGCCGACGCTCAGACCTTTCGTCCCCTTCTCGACAAGGAAGCCGGTGACGCCCCACATACCCTTCTTGCGATCAACGGTGGCAAACACGAGAAAGAGATCCGCGACCGGCGCGTTGGTCACGAAGGTCTTCGACCCATTGAGCACGTACCGGTCGCCCTTCAATTCCGCCGTCGTTCGCAGCGCGAATGCATCCGTTCCCGAGTCCGGCTCGGACATCGCGTGGGCGCCGATGATCGAGCCGTCACACAGTCCGGGCAGGAAGCGCTTTTTCTGCTCGTCGGTGCCGAACCGTACCAGCGGTGTTTCAATCGCCCACATGTGCGCGTGCAGGCAAAAGAGCAGGCCCTGATCGACGCACGCGTAGCCCAGCGCTTCCATGACCATCATCGTCGTCATGACATCGTGGCCCGATCCTCCGAACTCCTCGGGCATCGGCATGCCTTGAATGCCGAAGCGGGCGCACTCCTGCCATAACTGCCGGGAAAACTCGCCGGCCTTCTCTCGCGCGTCGAAATCGTGGTTGAGGGTCTGACGCGCGAAGGCGATGACAGCTTCACGCAGTTGCTTCTGCTCGTCGGTAAAGCCGAAATCCATGCGAATCCGTTCGTCGTC
>DATCXH010000115.1:0-11181 GCA_036565925.1 Vicinamibacterales bacterium | reverse complement strand
CTACTACAGCACGCACCTGGCGACCGACGGCAAATACCGCCGCGTCAAGGTGAGCCTGAACAATCCTCAGTACGCATCAGCCGATCTCAGCTTCCGCCAGGGTTACTACGGCGACAAAGCATTCGGCAATTTCTCAGCCTCAGACAAGGAGCGCCAGCTCGAAGACGCGTTGATGCTCGAGAACCCGGTCACTGAGATCACCATCGCCATGGAAGTGAACTTCTTCCAGTTGAACAGCGCGGAGTACTTCGTGCCGGTGGCGGTGAAGATTCCCGGCAGCGAGCTCGCGCTCGCCAAGCGCCGCGGCGCACTGCGAACGCTGATCGATTTCATCGGCGAAGTGAAGGACGACAACGGTTACACGATCCAGAACATGCGCGACAAGCTGGATATCCCGTTGGACAAAGAGACGGCCGAGAAGCTGACGACCAGTCCGATCCAGTACGAGACCGGCTTCACGCTGCTGCCTGGCAAGTACGTGATCAAGATGCTGGCTCGCGACTCAGAGACCGGCCGCATCGGTACGTATCAGGCCGCGTTCCAGGTGCCGAACCTGATGCGCGAACAGAAGCGTCTGCCGATCAGCTCAGTGGTCCTGAGCAGTCAGCGCATTCCGATGACCGAAGCGCTGCTCACCGTGCAGAAGGGCGCCGCACAGCTGACCAACCCGCTGGTATTCGACGGCCAGAAGCTCTTTCCAAGCGTGACGCGCGTCTTCAGCAAGAGCCGCGACATGTTCGTCTTCCTGCAGGCCTATGAGCGCGGAGCGACGACCACGCAGCCGCTCGTCGCGTTCGTGACGTTCCTCAAGGGCGATCAAAAAATTCTCGAGACCGATCCGCTGCAGGTGATTGACGGGATCGATCCGAAGTCGAAGGCGGTGCCGTTGCGCTTCAGCATTCCGCTCGACAAGCTCGATGTCGGGCGGTACGACTGCCAGGTGACCGTGCTCGAACCGACGGGCCAGAAGGTCGCGTTCTGGCAAGCACCGATAGCTGTGGTTCCGTAGGACGAGTTCTACGACTCGCCTTCTAGCGTTTTCGCAACGGGAACCGTTTCCGGCATCCGCTCGAGTCCGACCAGCTGCCAGCCCTGCGCCGTGCGACGGAAATGCGTCTTGATCGGCTGCTTCCACGTCGGGAACGCCGCGAGGTCGGCTGAGATATCCACCTGAATATAGCTGCCTGCTGCCGTCGGCAGACCCGCCGGCGCGGTGAGCGTCGTCGTCTGGCTCTCTGTCGTCGAAATCGGCTTGGTGTCACCAGTAGCGTTGTCGAAGAGCATCCACGATGCGCGATATGTCGGCTCCCCCTTCGCGACGCCAGCGGCGATCGCGGCGTTCTCGATCGTCAGGCCAGACGCGTCGAGGCGTGGGTTGACGATCGGGTTGATCGCCGTGAGATAGAGCGCAAGGATTTTGTCGCGCCGCTTGATCAACACATCGCCGAGATACTTTGCGGCATTGGGATCGCTGTATTCTCCCGCGCGAACCGCCGCACGAATCAGATCGTCGCTGAACGCCGCCATCCGGCGCGCGGCCCAGAACGCGTCATCCTCGCGCGCCTCCATGTACGCCGTCGTCGGCGTCTGCGGCTTCCATTTCTTCGGATCGAACTCGTCGCCTTCGAACTTGCCAACCGACGGGTAGTACTGCTTGTACGGGATCGTCTGCCACGGGCTCAGCGCGAAGCCGAACGAGAACAGACGCTTCAACGTCGTGTCGCCTTGGTAGAAGTGTTCGTAGCTCAGATCCCACTCATAGAGCTCGTTGCACATGCCGAACGTCGAGCCGACGTCCTGCAGGTAATGCTTGACGACCATACGGCCGTCCTGGGAGACCAGCGTGTCGAGCGTGTTCGCGGCCTTGAGGTCGGTGAGGTTCGTCCACGCGCCGAATACGCGCAGCGCGCGCAGATCGCGACGATGCTCGTGCGGAACGACGTCATTGGGATCGTCGGGTCGCGTTCCCTGGAAGAGATACCCGCCCAGGACTTTACCGGGGAGCAGCCGTCCGGCGACGACGCGATAGGTGCCGTCATCGTTCTTCGCGACGCGCTCCAGAATCGCATTCATATCGTCCTTGTTGAATCGCGTCCGCTTGCCGTTCGGTCGACGAATGGTGGCCTTCGGATCGAACTCCACGTTCTTCGGATCGAAGCTGGTGAGGAACAGCTCGACCTGGTTGTAGCCAAGCGCCCAGAACATCCGGCTGGCGACCGCAACAGCACCAGTCGCGCCCTCCCGGTAATACGGCGGGTCGAATTGCAGGAACCAGGTCTCCCCCTTCGCGTCCTTGGCGGTAAAACCCGGATGCACGCCCGCCGTCTTCTCGCGCGTGAGAATCCACTTCGACGGATCCGGTGGTGCGCCGACGTTGGCGCCGCGCATCATCTGTTCGGGAGTAATGGCGACCGTTCCAATGCGGTTGGTGAACCAGTTCGAGTCCGGCACCTCGTCGATCGTGTTGATGTTCTGCGCCCGCAGGCCCGACGGCATGTGATCCGCCGTGACGAACAGGTTGTAGGTCATCTCGTAGATCGACTTGATGTCATGCTCCGCAGCGCCTGACGCGTCCTGCGACTCCGGCTCGCGCGAGATGGGATCGTCTCTGTAGAAGCGTTGACGCTGCGTCGATGCCGTGGTGCCAACGACCACGCACGCGACGACAACGAGAAGGGCCAGCGAGGCCCGTCGATGAACACGCGAAAAAAATGATCGAATCATAAAGAACCCTAGAACACAGCGGACGTGGCAAAGACCAGCGATAGGCCTTCCGGACTTTTCGCCAGATCGATTCGCAACGGCGTCACGAGCGGTGTATGGAATCGAACGCCGAATCCGAAGTCGTGCTTCAGTCCGTTCAAGTCAAGATCCGCAGTCAAGCGCTCGACCTTGCCGGCGTCGTAGAAGAACACCGTATCCAGATAGCGATTCACCATGATGCGCCACTCACCTTGCAGCAACAGGCTGTTGCGATCGCGGAATCGCCAGCTGCTGTAACCACGCAAGTTGCTGCCACCGCCCAGCGAGGGCAGCATGAAGTACGGAATCTCCTGATCGCCTTTCAGCCACGTCGTCTCGACGAGACCACGCACAGAGATGGCCCACGTCTCGCGAAGGATCGGGAAATGCTGGATGATCTCGTAATCCACCTGCTTGAACCCGAACGCATCATCCCGGTCTGCGTAATCGTGGAACGTGACGCCGTAGAAACCGCCACGGCGCGCATAGTCGGGGGCAGGACGCCAATCGATGCCGACGGTAGCCTGCGAGTGCCAGTAGGTAATCCGAGCGCCCAGACCGGGCAGCGACGCCGGGTTGTAGACCTCCTCGACCGAAGGGGCCGTCCCCTCACCAGGCTTCGTGTTCCACTCCGACAACTCGAGGCCGCCGCGCAGCATGAAGAATCTCCGCGTCGGACGAACCGTCAACAATCCCCCGCCATACCACCGGTCGAACGCAAAGTTCGCCCGATCCTCTTTCGCGGTATCCGTGCCGATGCCGTAAAAGCCGACCTGAGTGGCCTCACGATAGCCGCCGAGAAGCGAGAGCGACGCCCGGCGCTCGAACATGCGCGGCGCCATGAACTCAACTTCCGCGCGCTTGTAGCTCCGGATCGAGTAGCTGCCACGCACGTCGACGAGGTTGTACGAGCTGACGTGGTGCATGTAGCCGGCGCCGATCGCGAAACCACCGCCACGGTAGGCGTTTTCGAAGAACGGATGCCAATGCAGGCCGCCGTTGACCGTGATGTCCTCGACCTTGTTCATGATCCGCTCACCCGTACTGACGGGATACGGATGCAGCGTCTTGGTCTTCTCGGCCTGTTCCTGCTCGATTTGGCCGGCGCGGCTCGGCTCCTGCGCCCGGACATCCCGGCCGGATCCGACCACAGCGGCAACACACGCAACGAGCAGCGTAAACACTCGACAAATGCGCATAGATGTGTGGAGGTGTGAAAAAAACCACTGTATCGTACGGCGCGGCCGCCACCAACAGTGACTCCGAGCGGCAGAGATCACCCCTGAGAAAGGAAGTACAGTTAGGTTTGCACATCGTCGCACCAACGGTCGGAGGCACGAGTTACCGATACTCTTCTTATGGCCATGAACAGCAAGTGGGCAGTGCGCCTGCCCGGTATTGTCATCGTCGTCGCAGCCCTCACCGTCTGCACGACCTCGGCCCAGACCGCGGCGACTGGTAAGAGCTTTCTCTGGAAAGTCCAATCCGGGCAAAAGGTGCTGTATCTGGCCGGCTCCGTCCATGCGCTTGGCGCGGATTCCTATCCGCTCTCAGCCGCCTATGAGGGCGCGTTCAACTCCTCGGGCACACTCGTTGAGGAGATCAATCTTGCCGAGGCTGAACAACTTGCCGCTGCACCGCTCCTGCTCTCCAAGGGCCTCTACACCGACGGCCGCACATTCGAGAGCGCCGTGGGCAAGGACACAGCCACGCTGGTCGCCACGCGTTTGAAGAACACCGGCATCCCGGCGGAAATGATCCGAACGATGAAGCCATGGATGGTGATGCTGTTGATCACCGCCTTCGAAGCTCAGAAGGCGGGGCTCGATGCGTCCCTCGGCCTCGACAAGTACTTTTTCGACAAGGCACGCACCGCGGGCAAGCCGGTGCTGGCGCTCGAGACTGCCGAGTCGCAGATCGATCGCTTCGACAAGATGCCGGACTCACTGCAGGAGCAGATGCTGCGCAGTACACTGAGCGAGCTCGACACTCAGCAGAACAGCGTCGCCGCAATGATCAATGCCTGGAAGACTGGTGATGCGGCGGGACTCGAGAAGATGTCGCTCAGTTCATTCGACGGCTATCGCGGCGCCTACACGTCGCTCATCGTCGAGCGGAACAACAACTGGGTTCCACAGATCGAAGCCTGCATGGCGAAGCCGCAGCCGTGCTTCGTGGTCGTCGGCGCCGCGCATCTGATCGGGCCGGATGGACTCCTCGCGTTGCTGAAGAAGAAGGGCTACAAGATCGAACAGCAGTAACGACTACTTGTAGTCGTTATCGCTGACCGCTTCTTTCCAGTTCGTCATCCCAAAGCTCAGAGAGACTTGCGTGATGCCCTTTCCGTTGGGCACGGCGCCGTGCCAGTGCTCAACGCCAGGCGCGACGTGCAACGTGGCTCCCTGCTCGAGATCGCGCGCACCCTTGCCTCGCTCTTGCACGCGCAACCGGCCTTCCTCCACGTAGATCACCTGACCGGCCTCGTGGCTGTGCCACTTCGTGCGAGCGCCGGGATCAAAGTGATAGCGATTCATGCGGATGTCGGCAGTATTGTGCGGCGTGACGGTGCCGGTGAAGTTGGCGGGATTGAATGTCTGGGCGGGTGCTGTTGTCGCTCGTCGCTCCGGCGACGACGCTTGCTGAGCTGCCTGCACCCACACGCTTGTCAGACCGATGCCGAGAATCGCGCAGAGCACGAGTGAGCGGCGCATATCTCGATCCTCCTGATTCCGTACGCGTGCAATTGATGTTCGAATCGTCCGGGGTCCGCGTTATTGTCCCATAGCACTGGGAGACAGCAAGGAGGGTTCGAAGATGGCGCTCTACGCATTCGACGGTACTGGCAACGAGGATCAGGTGGACGACACGCGCGACAGCAACGTCTGCGATTTCTTTCATGCGTATGACGACCCGCTGAAGAACGACGATCCCTCCAAGGAGCGCGGCAGCCTTTATCAAAAGGGCATCGGCCAGTTGGCGCGGACGCGAATCGGCGACCTGGTCGCGAGCGCCTTCGGGTTCGGGGGACACAAACGCGTGCGCAACGCCATGGATCGGCTCGAGAACAATCTCGAGGCCGGAGACACCGACATCGACATCGTCGGCTTCAGCCGTGGCGCCGCTCTTGCCATCTCATTCGCCAATGAGATCGCCGAGCATATGCCAGGCGTGCCGATCCGCTTCATCGGTGTGTGGGACATTGTCGGCGAGTTCGGCGCACCGGGTGAGCACATCAACGCCGGCCACAATCTTCACTTTCCACCGAATGTCGCGCACTGCTATCACGCGATGGCGCTCGACGAGAGCCGACTGCTCTTTCCGTTGACGCGCCTGGGAAAAGGTCGCAACACATCGCCGAAGTTGGAGGAGGTGTGGTTCCGTGGTGTGCACTCGGATGTGGGTGGTGGCAACGGCAATCGCGGTCTGAATTGGATTGCCCTCAACTGGATGTATCAGGCCGCGAAGCGCTGCGGCCTGCCGATGAACGATGCGGCGATCGCCAAGAACCTCCTCGATAAAGGACTCCCCCAGCAGATCGCTGCGCACAGACTCGACGCCGGCAGGGTCAGATTGATTCTTGAAACCGATCTCCTGCACACGAGCGTGCAACTCACACCCGGCATCACCGGCCGCCCGCACAACAACCCGACGTTCCCCTGCGCCCGCATCGACGATGACGATGTGATCAGCGAAACGGCCCAGGCCTGATGGTGGTTGGTGGTGCGTAGTTGGTGGTTGGTGGTTACTGGTGGGCAGTTGGTAATGGCCAGTAACCACTGACTAACCACTAGCAATTTCGAGACGGTCGACGAAGGTCCGGACCCACGCACCGTGACCTTGCCTTTCCGGGTACAGTAGCCCGGTTGATGACCCATCGAGCGTTCGCGATTACCGCCGCGGCGGTGCTCGCGCTCTCGTCTTCACCAGCACACGCGCAGTCGCTCGATCAACTGCGTCTGATTGCGCCGGCTGCCCCCGGCGGTGGTTGGGATCAGACCGCGCGCGTGATGCAGCAGGCGTTGCAGCGCGAGGGAATCGCCCACCTCGCGCCCGTCGAGAACATTCCCGGCGCGGCCGGAACGATCGGACTCGCGCGCTTCATCGGCAACGAACGCGGTCGCGGCGACGTGCTGCTCGTCTCCGGGCTGATCATGCTCGGCGGCATCGTCACACACCAGTCGCCTGTGACGCTTCGGGACGTCGTCCCCATCGCACGACTCACCGGTGAGTACGAAGTGATTGCCGTGCCGGCCGCATCGCCGTTCCACTCGCTGCAGGATCTGATTGCCGCGTTCAAAGCACAGCCGGGATCGATCTCCTGGGGCGGAGGGTCGGCAGGTGGCAGCGATCAGATTCTCGCCGGCCTCGTTGCCGATGCCGTCGGCATCGATCCGAAACGCGTGAACTACATCGCATTCTCGGGTGGTGGCGAGTCGTTGTCGGCCATCCTCGGCGGCGCGGTCTCAGTCGGTATCAACGGGTTCGCCGAGTTCGCCCCGCAGCTCGAAGCGGGCACATTGCGCGCGCTTGCTATTTCGAGCGCCGAGCGATTGTCGGGCGTAGACATTCCGACGCTTCGCGAACAGGGTGTGGATATCGAGTTCGAGAACTGGCGTTCTCTGGTCGCCCCCCCTGGGATCACACCCGCCGATCGCAGGCGCCTCGAGTCGGCCGTGCGTGCGATGGTTCAGTCGCCGACGTGGCGGGAATCGCTGACACGGTATCGGTGGCTCGATCGCTATCTCGACGGTGATGCCTTCGCGCGATTGGTCGATGCTGAAGAGGCACGCGTGCGTGTGATTCTGAAGAAGCTCGGGACCGGGGCGACGACAACCAGCTCGATCGTTCCGTCGGGCGCGTATCCACGTCTTGTGCTCGCCGGCCTCGTGCTCTTTGGCCTCGCTGCGGTCGGTCGGGTGTGGCGATCCACGGCGTCATCGACCGATCCTTCCGCCGCTGGTCTTGCGCCCCTGGCGCTCGTAGCGACTGGGGTCGTCTTGCACCTGCTTCTCGCCGAGCGCGCCGGGTTCATCGCCGCCGCGACGGTGCTGTTCTGGTGCACGGCGCGCGCCTTCGACAATCGTCATCCGGTTCGCGACGCCATCGCCGCGCTGGCGATTTCGCTGGCGTCGTACGTGCTGTTTGCCCGTGTGCTGCAGCTGTCGCTGCCATGAATACGTTGAACCTGCTCCGCGACGGGTTCGCGAACGCGCTGACCTGGGCACACCTGGGATGGGCAT
The DNA here is from genome assembly GCA_036565925.1 of Vicinamibacterales bacterium. Lineage (GTDB taxonomy): Bacteria > Acidobacteriota > Vicinamibacteria > Vicinamibacterales > UBA2999 > Gp6-AA40. The sequence continues at coordinate 3,199 of DATCXH010000115.1, read as the reverse complement.
TTGCCGGCGTGACGCTCGGCACTGCGGTCGGTGTCTTGCCTGGAATCGGGCCCGCGCTCACCGTCGCGCTGTTGCTGCCGATCACGTTCACGCTCGATCCAATCAGCGCCTTCATCATGTTCGGCGGCATCTATTACGGCGCCATGTACGGCGGCTCGACGACGAGCATCTTGCTCAATACGCCGGGTGAGACGGCATCGATTGCGACGGCGATCGACGGCTATGCGATGGCGCGGCAAGGACGCGGCGCGGCCGCACTGACGACCGCGGCAATCGGATCGTTTGTCGCGGGCACGCTGGCGACCATCGCGCTGACGTTCTTCTCGCCGCTGCTGGCGAGCATCGCCCTACGATTCGGGCCCGCCGAATACTTCGCGCTCGCGATGGTGGCGTTTGCGGCCGTGGCGACGCTGCTCGGCGGATCGTTGCTGCATGGCCTGTTCAGTCTGTTTCTGGGATTGACGCTCGGCCTGATTGGGATCGATCAGCTCACTGGCGACGCACGCTTCTCGTTCGGCATCCCACAACTGCTCGACGGGATCGACGTGCTCATCCTCGTCATCGGACTCTTCGCGGTCGGCGAGACGCTGTATCAAGCGTGGCGCTACGGGCGTCAGGAATTCGAGGCGGTGCCCATGAGCCGCTTCGTCGGCATGAGCCGCGAGGATTGGAAGCGGTCGTGGAAGCCGTGGCTGCGCGGCACGGCGATCGGTTTTCCACTCGGCGTGCTGCCGGTTGGTGGGTCGGTGATTCCGACGTTTCTCTCCTACACGACCGAGAAGCGGCTGAGCGATCGGCCCGAGCAGTTTGGTCACGGTGCGATCGAAGGCGTTGCCGGACCAGAAGCCGCGAACAACGCTGCGGCCGCCGGTGTGCTCGTCCCACTGCTCACACTCGGCCTCCCCTCGTCTGCGACGGCGGCGGTTCTCCTCGCAGCCTTTCAACAGTACGGTCTGCAGCCGGGGCCGCTGCTGTTTTCGTCGCGGCCGGATCTGGTGTGGACGCTGGTGGCGAGTCTCTACATCGGCAACGTGATGCTGCTCGTGCTCAACCTGCCGCTGGTCGGCATCTGGGCGCGGGTCATGCTCGTGCCGCGGCCGTTGCTCTTCGGGGGCATTCTCGTGCTCGCGTCACTCGGCGCGTACAGTCTCAATCGATCGATGCTCGATCTCACGCTGATGTACGTCGTCGGCGGGGTCGGCTGGTTGATGCGTGTCTACGAGATTCCGCTTGTGCCGGCAGTGCTCGGCCTCGTGCTCGGTCCGTTGGCGGAGCTGCAGTTTCGGCGTGCGATCGCGATCAGCGAAGGCGACCTGTCTGTCTTCGTCACGCGACCGATCAGTCTCGCGTTCCTACTCGTCGCCGTTGCGACGCTTGTCGGACCATGGCTGCTGAGGCGAGTCCGATGAGCGGGGCGCGCACGTACGACGTCGTTGTCGTCGGCGGCGGAAATGCCGCGTTGTGTGCGGCGCTCACCGCGCGCGAGACGCTTCGACAGGCTCAGGGCGAGCGGGCCGGGCGAGTGGCCGTGCTCGAACGCGCGCCACGCGACTTTCGCGGCGGCAACAGCCGTCACACGCGCAATCTCCGCTGTGCGCACGACGCGCCGACGGCGGTGCTCACCGAGTCGTACACCGAGGAGGAGTTCTACGCTGATCTGTTACGTGTGAACGCGGGTGAGACAGACGAATCGCTGGCGCGTCTGCTGATCTGTCGATCGAAGACCTGCACCGAATGGATGTCGAGGTACGGCGTCCGCTTTCAGGCGGCGCTGCGCGGCACGCTGCATCTGTCGCGGACCAATGCGTTCTTCCTGGGTGGCGGCAAAGCGGTGATGAACGCGTACTACGCCGCGGCGGAACGCATGGGCATCGACGTGTTCTACGACGCCGATGTCGTCTCGATCGATGTGAGCAGGTGTAGTGTCCGGCTTCAGCCGGACGACAGTCGTAGTGTCCGCCTTCAGGCGGACCAGATCATTCGCGGCAAAACGCTCGTACTCGCGAGCGGCGGCTTCGAATCAAATCTCGCCTGGCTGAAGGACGCCTGGGGCGACGCGGCTGACAACTTCATCATCCGCGGCACTCCCCACAATACCGGCGTACCGTTGCGTGCGGTGCTCGATGCGGGAGCGCAGCCGATCGGCGATCCGCGCGCCTGCCATGCGATCGCGGTGGATGCACGCGCGCCGAAGTTTGATGGTGGCATCGTGACCCGGCTCGACTGCATCCCGCTCGGCATCGTCGTCAATCAGCTCGGCGAGCGGTTTGCGGACGAGGGTCAGGACCTCTGGCCCAAGCGCTATGCGAGCTGGGGCACACTCATCGCGCAGCAGCCGGGACAGATCGCGTACTGCGTCGTGGACGCGAAGAGCGCCAGTTTATTCATGCCGTCGGTGTATCCGCCAATCGTCGCGAACACGATTCCGGATCTCGCCGTTCAACTCGGGCTGCCGGCTGCCCGAGTGCGCGACACCGTCACGCGATTCAATGACGCTGTGCGTCCGGGAACCTTCAATCTCGAGAGACTTGACGACTGTCAAACGCGTGGACTGACCCCGGCGAAGAGTCATTGGGCACAGCGTATCGATACGCCACCGTATTGGGGCTATCCGTTGCGACCCGGCATCACGTTCACGTATCTCGGTCTTCGCGTTGACGAGACCATGCGAGTGATGAGGACCGACGGCACGCCGATGCAGAACGTCTACGCGGCTGGGGAGATCATGTCGGGCAACGTACTGCGGCGCGGGTACATCGCCGGTATCGGCATGACCATTGGCACGGTGTTCGGTCGCATTGCTGGAGAGAATGCCGCTCGTGCAAGCCGACAGCAGTAAGAGTCACGTTCGCTGGGCGCCGAAGCGCGACGCGATGGCGCGGCAGGCGGCCGAGCACGACGATTTGACGCAGCACGGCGTGCACGTCATGACCGTGTGCAATGCGTGTCGCTACTGCGAGCAGTACTGTCCCGTCTTCCCGGCGATGGAAGAGATGCGGACGTTTGGCAAGGCCGACCTCGCGTTGCTCGCAAACCTCTGTCACAACTGCGGCGAGTGTCTCTACGCGTGCCAGTACGCGCCACCGCACGAGTTCGGGATCAACGTTCCGAACACATTGGCGCGGATCAGGCTGCAGGTGTACCAGGATTACGCATGGCCTCGTGCGCTGGGCGTCGCGTTCACGCGTCACAACCTGCT
>DATCXH010000119.1:0-2233 GCA_036565925.1 Vicinamibacterales bacterium | reverse complement strand
CGCGGTGATCGTCGGCCTGTTCATGTTGCTGGTGCTGGCGTTCGGGCGACCGCGCGATGCGGTCTTGATCATGCTCAACGTGCCGTTGGCCCTCATCGGGGGAGTGCTCGGCGTGTTCTTCGCCGGTGGCGTGCTGAGCGTCGCCTCGATGATCGGATTCATCACGTTGTTCGGGATCGCGACACGCAACGGCATCATGCTGGTCGCGCACATCCGCCAACTGATCGACGTCGAGGGAGTCACCGATCTGCGCGAGGCGGTCGAGCGCGGCGCGCGCGAGCGCGTGGTGCCGATTCTCATGACCGCAATGGCGGCCGGGCTGGCGCTGATTCCGCTGGCGCTTGGTGGTGGAAAGTCGGGAAGCGAGATTCAGACGCCAATGGCGATCGTGATTCTGTTCGGGCTGATGACGTCGACGCTGTTGAACATGGTCGTCGTGCCAACGATGTACCTGCGCTATGGAGGCGAACGGCGTCGGGTTTGACACGGGCGTAGCGGCGGAGCATGCTAGATCTGTGAGGAGCGTGTTGCGGCGTGTACTCGCGGCGTCGCTCGGCATGATGCTCATCGCCGGGCCAATCGCCCTGTGCGCGGCTGTGTCCCCGACGTCCGAAGCTCGCATGGCGTGCTGCACCGGCAACGACAAGTGCCCGATGCATGACGGTGCGGCGCCCAACTCCACATCGCACCACCAGCCGAGCCAATCGCAGGCAGACCAGTGCTGCGTCGCGTCAGAACACGACAGATCGCAGCAGACGATACCGATGTCTGCCGCGGTGCTGTCGACGCCGTTACTTGACGCCAGCATTCTGCTTCCGTTGCAGGTGCCTACACTGGTGCGCACTGACGCGTGGCGAACGACCACTCCGCTTCGCGTCATCCCCGTTCCGCGGCATCTTCTGCTCGCAGTCTTTCTCGTTTAGCCACTAGACAGTCTCGTGCCTGCTCGAGCCCGTCGCTCGAGCCATCTGCCCGGTGCGCATCCTGGGCGTACTGGCGCGCGCACGCGCGCACAACGAGTGTCGTGGCCAATGATCAATCGCCTCATTGACGTCGCGCTGAGGAATCGGTTTCTCGTCATCGTCGTGTATCTGGGTCTTGCCGGCTGGGGCTGGTGGGCGCTGAGTCACACGCCGATCGACGCAATTCCGGATCTCTCGGACAACCAGGTCATCGTGTTCACGGACTGGGCGGGACACAGTCCGCAGGAAGTCGAGGATCAGGTCACCTACCCCCTGACGACCAACCTGCAGGGGCTCGCGGGCGTCCGCGTCGTGCGATCGCAGTCGGCGTTCGGGTTCTCGATGATCTACGTCGTCTTCGAAGACGACGTGGACCTCTACTTCGCGCGAACGAGGGTCCTCGAGCGCATGAGCCTCGTGGCGAAGAGTCTGCCCACCGGCGTCACGCCGACGCTGGGGCCCGACGCAACAGGGGTTGGCCACGTGTTCTGGTACACCGTTGAAAGTCCCACGCACTCGCTGCGCGAGTTGCGCACGATCCAGGACTGGTTCATCCGCTATCAGCTCAACGCCGTACCTGGTGTCGCCGAGGTGGCCTCGGTCGGCGGGCACGTGCAGCAGTATCAAGTAGATGTCGATCCAAACCGGCTCAGAACCTACAACCTCCCGCTTAGCGTGGTCGTCTCGGCGGTTCGCGAGAGCAACGTCAACGTCGGCGGCAACGTGCTCGAGTCGAACGGCTCGTGGCTTATCGTCCGCGGCGTTGGACTCATCGCGTCCGTAGACGACATCAAACACATCGTGGTCGGCGCATCGAATGGCGTGCCGGTGCGTGTGTCGGACGTCGCCGACGTCCAGATCGGCAACGCGTTTCGTGTGGCGTCGCTCGTCAAGGGCACGCGCGAGGCCGTCGGTGGCGTCGTGGTGGCGCGATCGGGCGTGAACACCAAGGCCGTCATCGACGCCGTCAAATCACGCATCGCCGATATCGCTCCCGGACTCCCTCCAGGTGTGACCATCGTGCCGTTCTACGACCGCTCGGATCTCATCGAACAGACGACCGACACGCTGCGCACGGCGCTCGTCGAAGAGATCGCGCTCGTCACGCTCGCGCACGTCGTCTTCCTGCTGCACTTCAGGTCGATTCTGATCGTGACGCTTCCGCTGCCGCTGGCCGTGTTGATGTCGTTCCTCGGCATGTATTACGCCGGCATCTCGTCGAACATCATGAGCCTCGCCGGCATCGCGATCGCGATCGGAGTGCTCGTCGA
>DATCXH010000908.1:0-2720 GCA_036565925.1 Vicinamibacterales bacterium | reverse complement strand
GCCGCGGCCTCGCGTTCCTTGTCGTAGGTGTCCACGACCCGCTGCGCCTCGCGACCAACCGATTCGATCAGCCCCGTGCGATCGGCATGGAACGTGCCGACCTCCGGTGTGCCGAGCATCCGGGCTCGGTGGTTGGTCGTGCGCGCCGCGAGCACTGAGGTGACCGCCTGCCACTGCCTGAAATCCTGATCGATGAGCCAGTCGATCAGCTCCGACACGCGTCGTTCGATCTGACGCGGTGCGTCCCCGACCACGCGCTGCTCAAATTCCTTCTGCACGCGCGACCGGTTCAACAGATCCATCACCCGGCCAAGCCGCAGCGTGTCTTCGAAGAACGCATGCCCGCGCTGCTCCATGTCGAGCAACACCTTTTCCACAGCCGTCATCCGCAATTCGAACCCGCGCGCCAGATCGTCACGATGCACAATCAGCTGCCGCTCGATGTCCTCGAGAACCGAACTGTCTTCGTTCAACAGCGTGAGCCGTTCCTCGGCCATCGTCGCATAGCGTGACGCAAGGGCGTGGCCCACGCCGAGTGGGTTGGCCAGCTTCAACTGGAACCGTCCGCGCTGATCGAGGGTGGTGGTGATGTAGTGTTCCAACGGTTCGAACCCGCTGGCATCCCACAATGCCGGTTCGCCGCGCTTCGCGCGCAGGGCCAGACGCGCGCTGACCGGAAAGACCTCGGGAGTGAGGCCGAACAGCCGCTGCGCCGCGGCGCGCACGAACGTCAACACTTCCTCCAGTTCCTCACGCGTATTGAAGATGTCGGCCTTGTTGACGACGATGACGATCTTCTTTCCCCAGGCGCGAATGGATTCAAAGAACGCCCGCTCGGTCTCTGTGAACGGCCGGTCGGCGGACGTGACGAACAACACCAGATCAGCTCTCGGTACGAAATCGGTTGTCAGCTGCTCATGTTCGCGGATGATCGCGTTCGTTCCCGGCGTATCGACGATGCTGACGTCGCGAAGCAGCTCGACAGGGGCAGTGGTTACGTCGATGGCATCAGCACCGGCGTCAGCGGCTACTTGCGGGCCGTACTTGAGTACGTGAATACGCGCCGTCGTCGGCGTCACGCCCTCGCGCAGAATGGGTTGGCCGGCCAGCGCGTTGATGAATGCGCTCTTGCCGGCGTTGAATTCACCGACCACGACGAGAAGAAACAGCTCGTCGAGTTGTCGAATGGATGAGGCAAGGGAGGATTGATCCTGCTCGGTACCGCCGAATCGACGGATCGCCGTCTGCAGTTCGGCTAGCAGTTGACGCCCACGATTGAGGTCCCGTTCGAGATCCGGCGGAAGAACCCGCTGCACGCTGGCAACAATACGCAAGAAGCAGGCCGCGGCAAACGCGAGTGAGTCGCCTCAGAACGCCGGGCGATTTTTGCGATACGAGTTCTTGATCGCAATCTTCCCGTCTCGGAACGTGAAGAGATCGCAGCCGTTCACTTCCACGCGCTTGCCTTCTTTGTTGGTACCGGTGAAGGTCCATTCCGAGACGCCACGATCCCCATCAATGAAATGCCTGGGGTTCGCCCAGTGAGCGTCGTGGAAGGCTTCGAAGACCGCGGCGTATGCCGCACGAACGGCCGTCCTTCCCTCACACCGCTGTCCTCGGACCTCAGGACCGGCGGACGCTTCGAACACACAGTCGTCGGCCATCATGGACATCAGTGCGTCGAGATCGTGCCGGTTCCACGCGTCGGCAAACTCGTGCAACAGCAAGAGGAGATCTGCATCTGCGCGTGTGCTTCCCATAACCACCAACCACCTACCACCAACCGATTATGATCGCGACATGCTTCGCACACGAACATGGTTCGCTGCACTGACCGCGACGCTGCTGGCCGCATTTACGATCATGGAGGCGCAGCCACGCGGGCCAGCACGCGAGATCATTCCGCTCACCGGCGACCTGTATCGAGCCCGAAACGGCAACTGGTACACCATCTTTCTCGTCACCCCCGGCGGAATCATTCTCGGCGATCCGATCAATCCGGCATTTGCGACGTGGCTGAAGGGCGAACTCAGCACACGCTTCAAGGTGCCGGTGCGCTTCGTCGTCTACAGCCATAGCCATTTCGATCACGCCTCGGGCGGCGCCGTCTTCGCGGACACCGCGACGTTCGTCGGCCACGAGAACATGCTGCGGAACATGGACGGGCGATATCCGCATATGCCGGGCGACATGATCGATCGCAATCACAACGGTGCGATCGATCCTGACGAGATCGACATCCCGACCAAAGCCGCGCCCGGCATCTGCGGCATGGGACCAGGATTCTTTTCGACGATCGATCGCAACAAGGACGGTCTCGTGCCACCTGCGGAGCTCCAAGCCGACATCCGACGTCCCGACATCGTCTATTCGGAGCGCATGCAGATTACACTCGGTGGGCGCAGCGTAGAGCTGGTCTATCCTGGCCGGAATCATTCTGACGATGCGACGGTGATGCTGTTTCGGAATGAGCGGGTGCTGTTCGCGACAGAGTTCTTGGCCGATGCGCTCGTGACCACGAACCCGCGGTCGCTGCCGAGCACATGCAGCGCATTCGACCGACATCCGTTATCCGAGTGGATCCAGTCCTATCGTACGGTCGAAGCCCTCGACTTCGATCGCGTCGCTCCAGGTCATGGCGACGTCTTCGACAAGGCCGTGGTCACGGAGACGCGCGCGTATTTCGAATACCTCGTCGCAGAGGTATTGGCGGGGATTCG
>DATCXH010000480.1:0-2442 GCA_036565925.1 Vicinamibacterales bacterium | reverse complement strand
CCCCCCCGCCGGTGGGAGCATCCGTCCGTGTAGGGCTGCGCAGTCGCCGCGCCGTTCGGCAACTTCCCAGGCTGCACCTGCAGGGCTCAACCTTGCAGCTGCGCCGGTCTCACCGGGAGAAGGGTGGTGAGTCAAACAAGGGGAGTGGATATGAGAAAAGTGATTCAAGCGGTGCTAGCCGCTGCCGCCGCCAGCACCGTTGTGACCGCTGCTGCGCAGGACGCCGAGCGCGCCGCACAGGGCGTCGAGCACGAATACAAACTTCAGATAGACCGGCTGCCCATTACAGAGGCGCTGACCGATTTTTCGGAGCAGACCGGCGTCTACGTTTCCTATGTCTCACAGCCCAAGCGTCAGTCGAGCGTCCTCGTCGGCCCTCTGCAGGGGCGTTACACGGTCGAGTCGGCGCTCGACCAGATCACCGCCGGAACGGGACTCACATATAAGAGAGTCAATGCGACCACGGTCGCAATCGTCGCGAGCGACACGCCCATCAAGCTGGCTCGTCTAGACGCCGCGCAACCCTCTGACCCCGTGGGCCGGACGCGCAGTGCCACCGTCCAGCCCGAGGCGCGCGAGAAAATCCTCGAAGTGGTCGTGGTCACTGCGCAGAAGCGCGAAGAGCGGCTGATCGATGTCCCGGTGAGTATTTCGATGATCGGTGCCGAGGAGGTCGAGCGTCGGGCGTTGGTCGACCGTGAGGACTACATGCGCTCGGTCCCAAGCGTAGCTTTGCGCGAAGATGGAGTGGGCCTCGCGGAGATCGTCATCCGCGGCGCCTATGCCGACCGATTCAACTCGGGTCCCACGGTCGGGCTCTACTTCGGGGACGTTCCGCTCACCGGCTACGCGCTCGGTGGCAGCACCGATATCAAGTTGATCGACATAGAGCGCGTCGAGGTCCTGCGTGGGCCGCAGGGCACGCTGTACGGTTCCAATGCACTGAGTGGCGCCATTCGCTACATCGCGAAGGAGCCGGATCTGCAGGGCTTCTCAGGCAACGTGCACGTCGACTACTCCCAGACGTCGGGCAATGGCGGCAATAACGCTGCAGTGAACGGAGTGTTGAACCTCCCGCTGGTCGATGACCAGTTGGCGATTCGCGCAGTCGCGTTCCGACATGATAACGACGGCTACGTCAAGAATGTGGCGGGCGAGGACGCTGCATTCCAGGCTGCGGCGGCCCTGGTAGGCGCGAGCCATCTGGCAATCAACGAGGAACACGTTGGCGGCACCGAGAGCACCGGCGGACGCCTGAGTGCACTGTGGAAGCCGACCGACGCGGTCAGTCTCAATCTGACGTACTTCACGCAGAAGGATTCCCAGGACGATCGTCTGTTCGAGTTGCGGCAGTATGGTGCGTATCGTCGGGCGGACTATCAGTTCGGCGACGTGGTCGGCGGTAACGAGGATGCGCTGCTCGTCGATGTCGACATCGTGAATCTCACCGGCGAGATCGATCTCGGCTGGGGCTCGCTGTACTCGTCGAGCGCGTGGCTCGATCAGGAATTCATCCGCAAGTGGGACATCGGCTCCCTCCTCGGGCGTCCCACGACGCCGATTCCGCAGATCAATCGGACGGAAGCTGACGTGTTTGCGCAGGAGCTGCGCTTCACGTCGAAGTTCGACGGACCCTTCGGTTTCGTGCTGGGCCTTTACTATGAGGACAGCGAGACGCCGAGCCAGCAGTCCACGCATTTCGGTGGCGATCCGGCCTTCAATCCGTTTCCCGCCACTCAACTCTGGCGCGTGGCGCTGGACCGGCAAGTGGAGCAGCGCGCGGTGTTCGGCGAGGTTTCGTACGACATTCTCGACTCGCTGCAATTGACGGTAGGCGGGCGCGCATTCGAATACGAGTCGCGTTTCTGGACCCGGTTCTTCGACAGCACTATTCCGACGATCGTCCCCAATTCGTTCAGCGACCTGAGCACCGAAGAATCCGGTGACACGGGTAAGGTGGGCCTGGAGTTCAAGCCCACGAACGACGCTTTGATCTATGCGTCATGGTCGCAAGGCTTCCGCCTGGGCCAGCCGCTGAGCTCGGAGCTGCTGAGATCCCTGTGCGACCGTGATAGCGACGGTTTCCTCGACGGCACGAGTATCTCATCTACGCGAGATCGCATCGATTCCGACCGCATGGACAGCTATGAGCTCGGCGGAAAGGTCGGATTCATGGACGGACGCGCCAGTGTGCAGGTCGACGTCTATCAGAACGACTGGAGCGACGTGCCGGTTGCCTTCATTGCGCCTGGCTGTTTGCAGCGGACGACCGTGAACGGCGGGACCGCGCGAGCGCGCGGTGTCGAAGCGGAGGGCCGATTCACCTTTTTCGACACGTTGCGTCTCAGCTTCGGCATCGGCTACGTAGATAGCGAGCTCACGGCCACCACGCTGCTCGGGGCCGAGGGCGATCGCATGAACTTCACTCCGGAGTACAACGGC
>DATCXH010000497.1:0-7995 GCA_036565925.1 Vicinamibacterales bacterium | reverse complement strand
CAGACAGACTCGGTACTTGCTCGCGTCAACAACCGTCCGGGACATATCTTCAATCTGGGTCACGGCATTCTGCCGTCGACCCCAGTCGAGCACGTGCAGATGCTTGCCCAATACGTTCACTCGGCATCTCGCCGTCACTGACCCAGGTTGCTGAAAAACCATCAACCTGAATGCACAATGCACAATGCCAAAGGCCCAACGCGAGGCTTCCCGAAGGATTTTAGGCATTGGGCATTGGGCATTGGGCATTCTGCATTGACCACGTGTTTTTCATTAGCCTGTTAAGTGACCATGGCGACGGTTGACGTCGCGATCGTTGGCGGTGGCATCGCCGGTCTTGCGGCTGCATACGAGCTGCGTCAGCGCGGCCTGTCCGTCGTCGTACTCGAAGCCGGATCGCGCGCGGGCGGTGTCATCACCACCGAGCGCACCGATGGCTGGGTCATCGATGGCGGTCCGGATTCGATGCTGGTGCAGAAACCGGCGGCCGTCGCACTCTGTCGCGAGCTTGGCCTTGGCGACCGCCTGATTTCGACACTCACCCCGCGCACCGCGTACGTGCTGCGTGACGGCCGATTGAATCCGCTGGCCGAAGGGTCGTTCCTGGGCTTTCCGCTGCGCTTCAGTGCACTGGCGCGCTCGTCGCTGTTCACGATTGGCGGCAAACTGCGACTTGCGGGAGAGATGTTCATCCCCGGTCATCGCGGCGACGAAGACGAATCGATCGGCGCGTTCGTAAGACGTCGATTCGGCGAAGAAGCCGTGGACTATCTGGCCGAGCCTCTGCTCGCCGGCATCCACGCCGGCGACGTCGAACGTCTGTCGATGCGGGCGCTCTTCCCGCGGCTGCTCGAGGCCGAGCGGCAATCCGGCAGCGTGCTGCGATCGTTCCGCGCCTTGCATGCGACGCCCTCACCACAGGGCGCCTTCGTATCGCTGCCCGGCGGCACGGGCGAACTCATCGAGACGTTGCTGGCCACAATGCCAGGCGTCGTTCGCACCGGTGCGCGCGTCACCGAGCTTCGCCGCACCGGAACGCTGATCCTTGAATCAGGGGTCGGACGGGTCGAGGCTCGGGCGGTGATTCTCGCCGTGCCCGCCTACGTCGCCGCTTCCCTGCTACGCGCCTTCGATACGGCGCTCGCGGCGTTCTGCGACGCGATGCCGTATGCGTCGACGGCGACCGTGGTGTTTGGCTACCGGCGCGAGCAGGTGGCGCATCCGATGCAGGGCACCGGATTCGTCGTGCCGCGCGTGGAGCGGTCGCCGCTGCTCGCCGGCACATGGATGACCTCGAAATGGCCCGGCCGCGCGCCCCAGGGCCATGTGTTACTTCGCGGGTTTCTGGGCGGCGGGAGAGATCCGCAACGGCTCGAAGACAGCGATGAGGAGCTCATCTCGACCGCTCGCACCGAGCTCAGCGAATTGCTTGGCATCACCGGCGCGCCGATCATCACTCGCGTTTTTCGCTTTACGCGTCAAAGCCCACAGTACGAAGTGGGACATCTTCAGCGCGTTGCGGCCATCGACGATCACCTTGCGTCCCTCCCGGGCGTGTTCCTCACCGGCAGCGGTTTCCGAGCGATCGGCATCCCCGACTGTGTCGCCGATGCCCGCGCCACAGCGCAGCGCGCAGCAGCCTACGTGTCAGCGCGTCATGCTGACGTGACGTAAGATCCGTCCATGCGCGCACTCCTTGTGTGTGTGATTGGCTTCGTTGCCGCACTCGCGACACCAGCAGCGCAGCAGCGACCATCAGGCGCTCTCACCCCGCAGATTGAATCCGTTCTGAACAGGATCAAGGCGGCCGACAAAGGTCAGCTGGCCGTCTCCGACGAGGACGGCCGCTTCCTGCGTGTCCTCATCGCCACGCGCGGCGCCAAGTCGATCCTCGAGATCGGTGGGGCGAGCGGATACAGCGGCATCTGGCTCGGCCTGGGCGCCCGAGAATCAGGCGGACGTGTTGTGTCGATCGAGTACGACCCACAGCGTGCGAAGGAAGCGTCAGCGAACATCCGCATGGCGGGCTTGACCGACGTCGTGCAGGTGATTCACGGCGATGCGTTCAAGGAAATCCCCAAGCTGCCTGGTTCGTTTGATTTCGTCTTCCTCGACGCGTGGAAGCCGGACTACAAGAAATTCTTCGACATGGTCTTCCCGCGACTCACTCCCGGGGGTCTGTTCACGGCACACAACGTGGTGAACAAGAAGAGCGAGATGGAACCCTTCCTCGCGACCGTGCAGAAGCACACCGGCCTCTTCACCACCATCGTCTCGCCGTCGAGCGAAGGCATCTCCGTCTCCTACAAGATCAAGTGAAGTCCGTTCACATCATCGGCGTGCCACTCGACCTCGGCGGTGCACGCCGCGGCGTAGACATGGGACCGTCGGCGTTCCGCATCGCCGGGCTGAGCGATCAGATCTCCGCGCTGGGATATTCGGTCACCGATCGAGGTGATCTGCCGTCGCCGATTCCCGAGACGCAGCAAGCCGTCGATCCGACCAAGAAATACATCAACGAAATCGCACGTGTGTGTCGCGAGCTGTACGACGTGGCACTGCGATCGCACGAGGCCGGCGCGCTGCCGCTCGTGCTCGGCGGCGATCACAGCCTGGCGGCCGGCTCGGTCGCGGCATCGGCCGATTACGTGCGCAACGTGACGTCATATCCGCTCGGACTGATCTGGGTGGACGCACACGGCGACATGAACACGCCGACGACCACCAGCACTGGCAACGTGCACGGTATGCCGCTCGCCGCGCTGCTCGGCCAGGAGCCGAACGAGCTGTCGTCGATCGGTTCGTCGCCGTCGGTTTCTCCGAACAATACGGTGCTCCTCGGCATCCGCAATCTCGATGAGAAAGAGAAGGGTGAGATCCGCGCGGCCGGCGTCCACGTCTTCACGATGAAGGACATCGATCGCGAAGGCATTGCGACGATAGCCGAGCGCGCCATCGCGATCGCCTCGAAGGGCACGGGTGGCATTCACGTGTCCTTCGACATGGACGCCTGCGATCCGATGCACGCCCCCGGCGTCGGCACGCCCGTGCGAGGCGGACTCGACTATCGCGAGGCGCACATGGTAATGGAGCTCGTCGCCGATTCGCAGCGTCTCGTCGCGCTCGACCTGGTCGAGGTCAACCCAACCCTCGATATCCGCAACACGACCGCCGAGTTCGGAACGGAACTCGCGCTTTCCGCACTGGGCAAACGAATTCTGTAGCGCTTCTCTGAAGTCACATCAGGCTGATTCCGACGCACCCAACCCGGTGCCGCAGTCTCTTGCATCACGCAGGCGAATTCGCAGACAGGTCCAACCACTGAACGGCTCCGCCCGTCTCATGGCTGTCGGCGTTCGAACTTCCCTGGACGATGCACGTAGATTCAGGCACAAGGAGGGCTTCCATGGGCCTCAGAAACCGTGTTGCTGTCGGTGTGGCTGCAGCGCTCCTCTTGGCCGGGTCGGCCGCGTGGGCGCACCACAACATGTCGGCGCTCTTCGACTTCAACGATCGTGTGACGCTGAACGGCGCACTCAGCAAGATCGATTGGAGAAATCCTCACATCTACCTCGCGGTGGATGTCAAAAGCGGTGCGGAAGAAGGTCAGACATGGGCGATCGAAGGGCCGCCGCCCAATTTCTTCCGAACCCGCGATATCACCAAAGCGGACTTCGAGGGCGCACTTGGCAAAGAAGTCGTCGTCGAAGTCAGTCGTGCTCGAGATCACTCCCGGTCGGGGCTGATCAGGATGCTGACGCTGCCAGGCGGCAAAGTCGTGTCGGCCTGCCCGCAGAACTGCTGAGGAGGTCCACATGAAGCGGACGTCACTCACAGCCACGGCGTTATGCGCCGCGTTGCTGCTGGCCCCGGTCGCCAGCCAGGCTCAGCTGCCCCGAGACCCCGTCGAACGCGCCCGGGTCGTCTCCCAGATCATGGAGATGAACGCGCGGCAGCTCACGGTGTTCGATCGCCAGGGACGACCCGTGACCACTGTTGGCACGCGCGATCTCTACAACCAACCTGTCTTCTCTCCTGACGCCACGCGGATGGCGGTGGTCCGACCGGACCTCGAAAAGGAGACGCAAGACCTCTGGGTCATCGACAACGCCAGCGGCAGAGCACTTCAGCTCACCGTCAGCAAGACGCGCGAGCAGACCGGCTCACCCGCCTGGTCTCCCGACGGGAAGTTGATTGCCTATGTCGCGCTGCGTGACGGGTACTTCGGCCTGTATCGCAAGGCGTCCAACGCGCAGGGTGACGAGGAACTCCTCTATAAAGGCTCGGCGCCCATGACGCTCACCGACTGGTCGCAGGACGGCAAGTACCTGACGTACTTTTCCGCCGACCTCTCGGGTGGCGGACTCTATGCGCTGCCCCTCGCTGGTACGGGCGAACGCAAGCCCATCGAGGTCTATCGCACCAAGTCGCAGAACCAGGGTCCGCGCCTGTCACCTGACGGCCGACTCATGACCTACACCTCGAACGCCTCGGGCCGCACCGAGGTCTATGCCATTCCGTTCGATCCGAATGCCACCGCTGGTGCGCCGCCCGCCGCCGGACCATGGCAGATCTCGGATCAGGGCGGCAACGGCATGGTGTTCTGGCGGAAGGACGGCAAGGAGCTGTATTACCTCGGGGCCGATCGCGCAATTATGGTGGTGCAGGTCAACAGCGGCCCCACTCCCACGTTCGGCAAGCCTCAGGTGCTGTTCCGGCCTACGGCCGAGATCGCGCCTGGCATCGGCCCCGGCACTGCCAGTGTCAGTCGTGACGGAGAGCGGTTCGTCATCGCTGTTCCGCGACCGCAGTTGCGCCAGCTCACCGTCTACGATCGTTCCGGGAAGGTTCTCAGCAAAGTCGGCGATCCTGGTTTCTACAACCAGGCGAACATCTCTCCCGATGGCGGTCGAGCGGTCGTGATGCGGGTGGATCCGCGCACTGGCAACAACGACATCTGGACGGTTGACCTCGCGAGCGGCAAAGGCACCGCGATCACCAACGACACCGATCCGCAGAACGCGCCGATCTGGTCGCCCGATGGCAAACAAGTCGCCTACGTCTCGACGCACGAGAGCATCTCGAGCATTTACCGCAAGTCAGCGGATGGAACCGGCGAAGCCGAACAAGTGTTCAGCTACACGCCTGGCGCAGGCATGGTCCTCACCGATTGGTCTTCGGACAACAAGTTCATGACGTTCCACACCGGGGTCATCGTGCTTGTCCCGATCAGCGGAAGCCAGAAAGCGTCAGAGCGGAAGGAGATCGACTGGCTGCGTGAGGACTACGACGCCGGGCTCGGCCGCTTCTCCCCTGACACTCGCTACATCGCGTTCATCTCGAACGAGGCAGACGTGGACAAAGGCGAGGTCTACGTCCGGCCGTTCGATCCGAACACGCCAGACGCGCCTCTGACCGGTCCTGCAATCCGCGTCTCGAAAGACGGCGCGATCGGCATGATCGCGTGGCGTCAGGACGGTAAAGAGCTCTACTACATGACCCGCAACTGGGAGGTCATGGCCGTCGACATCGAGACGACGCCGACGTTCAAGGCGGGAACACCACGCATGCTGTTCAGTCTGCCTGGCCCGCTTCCGGGAAATCCGCTGCAGTGGAAGAACGTGAGTCCTGACGGACAGCGCTTCCTCTTTGCGATGCCGACCAACGCATCAACCCAGCGTTAGCTGGGTTGATGGATTGCTCGTTGAAAATTCGGTTGCGCCGTTTGGCCGCGACCGTGTAACAGAGTCAAAAACACTTCCTGTTTGGTGTCGCGCGCGCGGCGTTCTCGCGCATGTTGCACGACATTCGTGCGAAATCCGTTTGGCATCCGCATTGCGAAGGGACGCCATGGTCGCGCTCGGTGCCGTAGTTCCCTCCGACCGACGCGAAACCTCTTCATTCGACATTGGGGTTCTTCTCTCCTGGCAGGCGCGTTCCTTCCGGCGATAGGACTCATGGCGGTGTGCAAGTGCCATTTGGTTTTGACGCGCTCGTCGCTGTGCTCTCAGCAAAGCATGGCGAGATCTTCTGGGTGTTTCCGCCGATCGTCACCGCCGCATCGCTTCTCGGCGCTGCGCTCACTTACTGGATCGGTCGTACGGCCGGTGATGCCGGCTTGCCGCGCCTCGTACCGGCGCGCCATCTCGAGCGTATAAAGGCACGACTGGCGACCACGGGCGCGGGCGCGCTCGCGGCCGCGGCGATAATGCCACCACCGTTTCCGCTGACAGCGTTTCAGTTGACCTGCGGCGCGCTGGCCTTCGATCGCCGTCGATTTTTTCTCGTGTTCGGAGTGATGCGCCTGGTGCGCTTCGCCGGCGTGGCATTACTGGCCCGGCACTTTGGAGATCGTGTTCTGCTTGTGCTCGAGATGGACGGGGTCCACACAGCTGTGACAACGTTGATCTGGATCACGGTTGCCGCCACACTCGCGTTCGGCATCGTGCTCTGGCACCGCACGCGTCCGCAGCCTGCCTGAAATAACTCCCAGGTTCCAACTTCCAACTATCAACCACGTCCAATCCCCAACTCTCCCAAGCGCGGCGACTGCCGCTCGATTCGCGGAATCTTGGGAGCTGGGTGTTGGGAGTGGTTGGGGGTTGGAAGGAGTTGAAAGAAATCAGCGCTGGTGCAAGCGCGAGGCGCCATCGGGGCCGGATCCCGGACGCGAAGTCGTGCAAGCCGCGCACTCCGTTCGCGCACGAGGCTACACGCGGCGAACACCGCTCAGGAACGATCACGGCTCGTGAGAACGACTTCGTAGTGCCTCGCGCGTGAGTCGAATTCGACCATCATCGCCTGAGCGACAAGTGGGACGACGGCCGCCTCGCCATCCTCACCGGCGAACGACTTGATCGCCTCGAGAGACTCCCAGACGGTCACGATCTCGAATTCGGTACCGCGCTCGACGTCTCGCTTGAGGATAGACGCCCGAACAAACCCGGCAATCGTGGTCAGCAGGGGAAACGTCTCAGATTTCAGGTGGTGAATGTAGGCGTCGGCGCGGTCGCGCTTGCAGATGGCCGTCCAATGTCGCGAAATCATGGTTGTCCACGACTCACTTCGGCGTTGCTGCCGTGCGCGAATCAAGCATCCCCAGGTGCCGCACGATGCGCTCATCCCGCGGGTACCCGACTGAGGTCCAAAATTCGGTGGCCGGCGGATGATCGACTTCGATCAAGACCGTAATGCGGCGCACACCCCACTCAGCGAACACCCGCTCGACTCGTCGTACGAGCTCTCGCGCAATCCCCTGACGACGCCGCGCCGGGTGAACTGCGAGACGGTACATGTTGCCGCGCCACCCGTCATAGGTTCCGAGCAACGTGCCGATGATCTCGTCCCGGAGGATCGCCAGCAGAAAAATCGCCCCAGGATGTGTGGCAACACGGCGTATCTGTTCGACTTCATCGGTGACGCCAATGGTCGCGCCCGATTCTTTCCAGAATCGAAGAATCCGTTCTGCGTCGCCTGGCGTTGCGTTCCTGAACTCCATTTAGCCTTGAGAACCAGTGTAGTCCTGCAGCAATTCGTCGCGGCCGGCGACGACGCGGAGCGGGCTTAGGAGTTGGGGTGGTTGGTAGTTAAAAGCGTTATTTCTGCGCCAGCAGCTTCTCCATTTCGTCCATCACCTGGTTCATGCGTCGGATGGTCAGATCGAGCGGCTCGTCGGTCGTCATGTCCACGCCGGCGTCCTTGAGCAGCTCGACCGGATACTTCGATCCTCCCGATGACAAGAAGGTGACGTAGCGCTTTGTCGCGTCCTGATCGCCCGACATGACCTTAGCCGAGAGCGCTTCGGCGGCGGTGAATGACGTGGCGTACTGAAACACGTAGAAGTCGCGATAGAAGTGCGGGATGAAGCTCCACTCATTGGCGATGTAGTCGTCAACGATCAGGACCTTCTGGTCGTGCCCGTAATATTTTTTCGTGATGTCGAGGTAGAGCTTCGACAACGCATCACCCGTGATCGGCTCGCCCTTCTCGCCCATC